>JAJXXG010000779.1 GCA_021781255.1 Acidobacteriota bacterium | reverse complement strand
ATGCAGAGGATGTTCGGCTGGTGGAGGCGGCATGGGCGGAGGGGCGTGAGGCGATTCTGTCAGGGGCGTGGGATGTGGTGATTCTGGACGAGATCAACTACGCCATCAGCTACAAGATGCTGGACCCCGCGGCGGTGGCGGAGACGCTGCGCGCAAAGCCGGAGATGGTGCACGTGATTCTGACGGGGCGGAACGCGCATCCGCTGCTGGTGGAGCTGGCGGATACGGTGACGGAGATGCGCGAGGTGAAGCATGCGTACCAGAAGGGCATTCTGGCGCAGAGGGGTATTGAATACTAAGGACCGGCTGCCGCTGCCGAGCAGGCGACGGGCCGGAGGAGCTGGATGGCGAAGGTTGGCGTTTACCCCCTGGGCGTGATTTTGCGGCGCGGCGGAGCCATGTACAATTGGGTTCGATATGACGTGGTTTAAGCGCGAGAACGGCGAGTTTGCAGGCGCCGGCAGCGAAAGCGGGCCGGAGCCAGGCTCCAAGAACGTGCGCACGGAAGGGCTTTGGGTGAAGTGCCCCGGGTGCCGTCAGCCGCTGTACAAGGCGGATCTCGAGACGAATCTGTCAGTGTGCGCCAAGTGCCAGCACCACTTCAAGCTGGGTGCGCGGGCGCGGATCGCGCTGCTGCTCGATCCGGGCTACGAGGTGGTGGATACGGGACTGCGCTCGACGGACCCGCTGAATTTTTCGGACGTGAAGCCGTATAAACAGCGGCTGCGCAAGGCGCAGGAGCAGACGGGACTGGATGACGCAATCCTGAATGCGGTGGGCCGCATGGGCGCGCACGAAGTGGTTGTGAGCGCGATGGAGTACAGCTTTATCGGCGGGTCAATGGGCGCGGTGGTGGGCGAGACCATTGCGCGGGCGGTGGACCGTGCCCGGACCACGCGCAAGCCGCTGATTGTGGTGGCCGCCTCAGGGGGCGCGCGGATGATGGAAGGCGTGGTAAGCCTGATGCAGATGGCCAAGATCTCAACCGCGCTGGCGCAGCTGGACGACGCGGGGGTGCCGTACATCTCCGTACTGACGGACCCGACGACCGGAGGGGTGACGGCGAGTTTTGCCATGCTGGGCGACCTGAACATCGCAGAGCCCGGGGCGCTGATCGGGTTTGCCGGACCGCGGGTGATTGAGCAGACGATCCGCCAGAAGCTGCCGGAGGGTTTTCAGCGATCGGAGTTTCTGCTGGAAAAGGGCTTTCTGGACGCGGTTGTGCACCGCAGGGAGATGAAGACCTACCTGATGCGGGCGCTCGACTTTCTGAAAACCCCGGGAGTATAGCGGGCCAGCGGCGCGGCAGAGATCCCGAATCAAGCGCAGAGAACGGAAGCGGGTGCGCAAGGCGATGCCTAAGGACAGGCGTCCCGGCACGGCAGTTTGCACTGCGAGTGGTGCAAAAATGGCAAAATTGGCGGATTTTGCACTGTGGGCAGTGCAATTCCGAGGCTTTCGCCCGGCTCGGGACAGAGAAAAATATATTTGGATATATCCTGCAAATAAGTTATTTATTTTCTGCTGTTTAGGCCGAGGCAAAACGACTAAGATTCCCAGTTTCAATGGTTTGCGTCCAGAATCTAGACAACAAAGAAGTTAACAGCCAAAGACGACGGCGCAGGCGCATTGCCGGACGAGCCCCCATCACCAGGCGCCTGAATTGCCGGCCCTGGTTGTGAGCCGATGCCGGGCCCAATTCCGGGGCCGGGCTTGTGGCGCATGAAGACAGTATGCGCCGCGGGGGTGAAATTACCGGCAAACCGAGAAGAGAAAAAATGCGCGGAGAAGGTGGAGCGCGGGCAGGGTGGGTTTGCGCCGCCCCGCCTTTTCCGCCAGGAAGGCGGAAGAGGCAGGATGCGAGCGTCTGGCGCCGAAGCGGCGAGGACGGGTGGGCTAAAACTCCAGGCGGAGAGAGACCTGGAGGACGCGAGCGGAGTTGGTGGTGCCAGTGATGACGCCGAAGACGCCGCTGGCCTGTGTAATGTCCGTGCTGGGCGTGCCGAAGTCAGGATGGTTGAGGACGTTGAAGGCGTCGGTACGGAACTTGAGGTTGACGCGGTCGCGATAGATGGGGAAGGTCTTGCCCAGGCCCATATCGAGGTTGAAGTAGGCGGGTCCGCGGAGGTTGTTGCGGCTGCCGATCTGGAAGCCGATGGGACCGGTGTAGTCGGTCTGGGCGGGAGCACTGTCGTTGGCGAAGGCCCAGAGGGTACCGTTGCTGTCCTTGTGGATCTTCATGCGCATGTCGGCGATGTTTCCGGTGAGGATGGCCGGAGCATCATTGGCGTAACCGGCGACGAAGGCGTTGGACTTGGCGAAGAAGGTGTTGCCGGTGTGGAAGTAGGGGAGACCGCTCAACTGCCAGCCGCCGATGATTTCATCGAGCCAGAAGGGAGCGGTGGCGGCAAAGGACTGTCCGTGGCCGACGGGGAGATCGTAGATGAAGTTTCCGGTGACGTTGCTGGTGACGTCGAAGTCGGAGTTGCCGCGGCAATCCCTGGGGCGCAGGACGTCGCAGACGAAGCCGTAGCCGCCGATGGCGGGTGCGTTGGCGATGACAGAGACGTTATCAATGGAGTGGGACCAGGTGTAGTTGAGGTCGAACTGGAGGCCGTTGCTGATGTTTTTGTGGAGGGTGACCAGCATGCCGTTGTAGTCGGAGAAGCCCATGTTGGTGTAGTAGGTGAACTCGGAGAACTGCGATCCCATGCCGACGTTGTCGGGGAGGAAGGAGCTGCCCGAGAGGGCCTGGGTCATATCAGCAAAGTCGCCGCGCTGGGGGTAAGGATAGGTTCCCAGTGCGACGGCCTGCGTGTTGTTGGCAACGGAGATGCCGTAGGGCGCATATTGCGAATTGATGTAGGCAGCGTAGTTGCCGAGCATGTCTTCATACCAGGGCTGCGGGGAGAGGCTGTTGATAGCGCCAACCACGCCGAGGCTGGCGTTCTGGAGCAACTGGTTGTGCATTCCGGCCATGGCCTGGCTCATGAGCTGATTTGATTTTCCGGTGTTGTCGGCAAAGTCGATCAACTGATTGGCGTCAGCCTGCGCGAGGA
>JAJXXG010000803.1 GCA_021781255.1 Acidobacteriota bacterium | reverse complement strand
GTCGTCGCCCCACCCGTGGAAAATCCAGAGGAGGTCTTGAGGAAGTCCGCTCCAGCCTGAATTGCCAGCTCGGCCGCGCGCAGCTTCTCTGCCACCGTCAGCAGACCAGTTTCCAGAATTACTTTCAGCAACACTCCGTTTGCATGAGCAACCTCAGCTGTTCCACGAATCGTCTGCTCTACCGCGACATGATTGCCACTTTTTAACTTGCCAATTGGCATAACCATGTCGAATTCCTGAACGCCCATTCGAGCCAGTACCTCAGCTTCCTGCCGTAATGTGGAGCCGAGGGACGCACCCAGCGGAGACCCGATTACCGCTCCAACTCGAACACCGGTACCTGCCACCATCGCTACTGCCGCAGAAGCCCACACCGGATTCACCATTGCACTAGCGAATCGGTAGCGAATCGCCTCATCGCAGAGGCTCTCCACCTGTTCCCGTGTTGCTTCCGGCTCAAGCAGAGTATGGTCAATCACCGCCGCCAGCGCCTGCCAGTTCGCCAGAGCTTGGGTTGCAAACCCCGCAGCGTCAAAACTGCCATGGTCGAACTCCAGATCCGCTTCGCCAATCGTCGGTGTCGTTGTCATCTTTACGTACTCCTTGAACCCGCCAAACACGCCGGACGCTCCGGCATGCAATTTCCGGAAAACGAGTATAGAACCTGCAGAAGCCTGGGGCAATGCGCCAGGATGGGCCCTGAATCTGCTTATTCAATATCCATCCATGCTTGCAGTTGGTTGGCAACAGGCGCAGCGCACACCAGCATGCGGATATCCACGCATTACTTCATTCAGTTCCAGGTGTTATGCGTCATGCCAACGTCATAATTATTCTGGATGGTCGGGTGACATCAGGCAGATGTCGGGAAGATTTCTGTAGCGCTCCGCGTAGTCCATTCCATAACCGATGACAAAAAGATTCGGGATGGAAAAACCCACATAATCGGCGTCAATCTTTTCAATCCGACGGGAGGGCTTGTCGAGCAACGTGGCAATGCGCAGGGTCTTCGGATGGTGCTGCGCAAAGATTTTGCGCAAATAGGCCAGTGTCAGGCCGGTGTCCAGAATATCTTCGACAATTAAGACGTTCTTGCCTTCGATCGGCTCGTCCAGATCCTTGATGAGCTTTACTGCGCCTGAGGACCGCTGTCCTTTGCCGTAACTCGATACCGCCACGAAGTCAAAGGTGGAATCAACCTGAACCGCGCGAGAGAGATCCGCCAGAAATAGTGCAGCGCCCTTCAGCACCCCCACCATCACCAGGCGTTCGCCGTTCAGGTCTTTTGTAATCTGCGCGCCCATCTCTGTCACACGGTCGGCGATCTGTTGCCGCGTGTACAGCACCTCGAGTCCCTGGTAAGTGATTGTCGCCATGCATTCAGTATCACCTGAATCCTGCAGTTCCGCACGTCTGCGCGTACAAAAATCACATTCCCGCCTGCCGGATTCTCAGCAGGGGTTTTCCCGGTCCCTCGCCCGTCTATACTGGATGAGCTGTGTTTCCTTTTATTCACATTTTTGGCTTTCATGTTCCCACCTTCGGCCTGCTGCTCTGGTGCGCTGCAGTTGCAGCGGCCTTTGTGATGGACCGTACATTCCGCCGCGACGGTCTCGAGGCCGACGCAGTTGGAATGGTCGCCCTCGCCGTTGTCGCTGGAATTGTTGGAGCGAAGATCTGGCACATTCTGGATACTCCCCAGGACGTTCGAGCTCTGGGTTGGGCAGTGCTCTGGGACCAGGCCGGTTTCGCCTGGTTCGGTGGACTTGTCTTCGGCCTTGCGGCTCTTATCATTCAGGGTCGCCGTGCCGGGATTAGCGGTCTCCGCATACTGGACCTTGCTTCCCCTGCTGCCGCAATCGGCTACGGCATTGGGCGCATCGGCTGCTTCCTTGCTGGTGACGGATGCTATGGGATTCCCACCTCGCTGCCGTGGGGCATGAGCTTCCCGCACGGAATTGATCCGGTTTTCGTTAGGGTGCACCCCACGCCTCTCTACGAGCTCATCGGCGGCTTGGTTATCGGCTGGTGG
The DNA here is from genome assembly GCA_021781255.1 of Acidobacteriota bacterium. The sequence goes on along the minus strand of JAJXXG010000803.1, from coordinate 1,033 downwards.
CTATGGCGTCGCGGCGCCAAGCCTCATCCCACAGGCTGGATTCTCGGCCAATACCTTATCCTGACCGGGCTTGCGCGCTTTCTGGTCGAGTTTGTCCGGCGCAACCCCAAGGTTCTGTGGGGACTTTCCAATGCGCAGCTGGCCAGCGTCGGCTCCATCATTGTGGGCACATTGCTGCTGCTTTGGCTGGTCAGGCACAAGAGCACCGGACAGGAGAAGTCGCACCAGGCAGAAAAGGCTACCTGACCGCGCTAGAGCCTCTTGAGAAATGCCAGAGCTTCTTCCAATTGAGGAAACCGCTGCTCCTCAGCCTTGAAGGCTGGCGGATGTACGCACCGCCGCAATCCCCGCATCTTTACCGGGTGCTTCAGGTGCAGCATTTCGTGGTAGAGCAGATATTCAATCGCATAGCGCGGGCTCGAAGGCCGGTCAAAGACGCGACTCACAACAATGGTGTTATGTGTAGCGTCATAGTGGCCAAGTGAGCGCTTTGCAGCCACCTCGCTCCAGGTCAACTGCGGCCTTCCCAGAAGACCACCGAAAAACTGAGTGTTCAATCTGTCAAAAACCTCTTCCAGGTTGTAATAGCGGCCTTCGGGGCCAAAGTAACGCTTTGTCCCGCGCACATGTCGTATGCGCTCGGTCTCCCGCGTGACCGCTGCTGAGCTGGCAAACCGTTTGAACCGGAGCGACTGGGCTGTATCTACAGGTTTGCGGTACAGCTTGGCGAGAAGAATATGCGCAATTGCGCGAATGACGGACTCCGGCGCACCTTCAAGAAGATCTGAGAGGCTGACCAGAACGCGCCCCTCGCGCAGCCTGACGGTGGTATTCAGGGAAGTGAAGCGTCGGAATCGCACCTCAATGGGAGGCATGGGTGCGCGCGGACGCAACGCCCGGTATTCCTGCTGAAAGATGAGAACTGAATCGATGGCCACCAAGTTGGAATGTAGCACAGGCAGCCGCGTCAATCGTTGGGTTCGTAGCGCTGCTGGCCGCGCTGATCCTTGTGAAGTTTGAAGTATGCTGTCTG
>JAJXXG010000093.1 GCA_021781255.1 Acidobacteriota bacterium | reverse complement strand
TCCTAGGTACGGCCCACCTTGAGCGTAAAGTCAAGCACCGGGTGCGCGCCGACGGTCAGTACGATCCCGGTTTGCACCAACTTCTCGAAACCTGACTTCTGCGCTGAAACGTTGTAGGTGCCGATCGGCATTTCCGGTATGGTGTAGCGCCCGGCCCCGTCGGTGGTGGCATCGTAGGAGATGCCAGTGCCGACGTTTTTCGCCTCGATTCTAGCCCCCCCAACCACCGCACCGGTAGTATCCAAGGCGGTGCCGGAAAGTACGGCCGTGTTCACTTGCGCCTGTAAGTTGCTGACGGCAAGTGCACTAAACAAAAGCACGGCCAGCGCCCCACAGACTATTTTCACTTTACCCAAAAAGAACCTAAACATACTGCCTCCTGTCATAATGCATCCTGTCTCGGTTTACTACACGGTGAACAGCATTCCCACGTGGGAGATTCTCCGACCGCCCACACCAATGGCTCCGGGCCAGTAGCCCAAAGCCATCGTAGGAAATAGGACTTCCAGCAAGCTCCTCTCACTTGTCGCGCGGCCATCAGCTTGCCATGCAGACACTATGACGCACTTCCCACTTGGCCGGACACCATCAGTCGCAGTGCCCTGTCATGGTTCGCCGACATCGCTCACTAAAAATGGCGACACGCACACGCAATGCTACCGCACACCTACCCTGAAGTAGACACCGCGAAGGCAAAATTAAAGTTGCAAAACAGTATGGACATAAAACCGCAACTTGTCCAGTTCTTTTTCCCAACCCCATCGGTAGGCCTCTTTACGCGCATGCGCGCCGGCGTTTGGGAGCGCCCAGGCGGGCTATCACTGGGCCTCCGCTTCCCGGGCTCGAGTCATCCGCTACTCTGGAGCCGCCTTTGGCGCCGGGGCAGCCTTCCCGGCCCTGTTTACCCCCTTTTATCGCCCAGCATCTGACAGCTACCGGCGCGGCAAGAACACGCAGCTTCCACTGGCAGACCTGTTGCGTCACTCCACCTACAGCCAGATCGCAGCCTATAAGGATGTCAACGACGCCGAGCGCGCCAGATGTGTAGAATAACTGTGGATTTCGAATTCAAGAGGGAAATCCTGGTGAAATTGATAAGGCTGATGATAAATGGCGAGCTTTATGATCTAACCGTGAGCGACGATTGAGCCACGGGGAGTCCTTTCCTGTGGCGCGTATCGATTTTTGATTGTGGCAGTTAACAACCAAGTGATCCCTCAAACCAATTTCACTTCGATGCCGATCTCTGATGGGGACACTTTTGATTGTTCGGGGCGGGGTGGCTGGAAGCTAACCAGATGGCGCGGTGCCCAACCATCGTGATCGGCCCAACCATCGTGATCGGCCCAACCATCGTGATCGGGAGCCTGGCAGAACTGAAAGAGATACTGGCCGAGAACAATTATGAGTCCAGCAGTCCAACCCGTTCACTTTGAGCCCCGCGCCGCGGGCTTGGCGGCCCTCGTTCTGGCCGCAGGCTCTTCCTCGCGTATGGGGGAGTTCAAGCCGCTGCTGCCTCTGGCCGGTATCTCGGCTTTCGAGCGGTGCATCACCCTGTTTCGCGCCGCCGGAGTGGCTGAGGTAATTGCTGTTCTAGGCCACCGCGCGGACGAGTTGCGTCCCTTGACAGAGCGCTGCGGAGCCCGTTGCGTGATAAACACGCAATTCGACCAGGGAATGTATTCCTCAATTGTTGCAGGCAGTCGCGCGTTGCCCGATTGCGCAAAGGGAGCCTTCGTGCTGCCAGCCGACACACCTCTTGTTCGCGCAACCACGATTCGGCAATTGGCGGAGGCCTTCGACCCGCGGCAGGAAGGGATTGTATATCCGGTTTTCGCGGGACATCGCGGGCATCCGCCTCTGATCGCGCAGTCGATCCTTGTTGAGGCGGAACAGAATGAGGCATCAGGGCCGCTCTCTGCCCTGCTTGCGCGCCACGAGCACCGCGCCGTCGACCTGCCCGTCGCGGATGAGGCGATCCACATGGATATGGACACTCCCGCCGACTACGACGCACTAGCCGCGCTGGAGACTCGCCGCAACATTCCAACTGCCGCCGAATGCGAAGTAATTCTCGCCTCACGGCAGGTGAATGAGGATGTCATTCGCCACTCGCGCAAGGTTGCCGAAGTGGCACAGCGCGTTGCCTTTGCGCTCAAGTCTACCGGCCTGATTCTAAACACTGAATTGGTGCAAGCCGGCGCGTTGCTTCACGATCTGGCAAAGGGAGAGGCGGATCACGCTTCCGTTGGCGCGTCGATTCTGCGCTCCATGGATTTTCCAAAAGTAGCGGAAGTCGTAGCCGCCCACACCGACCTCGAACTTCCCTTCACGCTCGACGAAAAAGCTATCGTCTATCTCGCCGATAAACTCGTTCGCGGCGAACGGTCGGCTTCGATCGCAGAGCGTTTCCGGCCTGCTCTCGATCGGTTCAGTGGCAACCCCGTTGCGCACAAGGCGGCTCAACGGCGAATGAGGGCAGCGATGGAGGTTGCCTTTGCCGTAGAAAGAAGGCTTGGATCGCCACTTTCCCTCGTCGCATGCGAGGAATCAAACTCAACCTATCGGCAGATTAGCACTCCAATTGCTCATCAGGCAGTGAACGGGTGAGCACGAAGGTCAAGGTCGCAGAGCACACGATGAATTCTTCTGTTATCTATCTGGTCCGCCACGGCTACATCATTTCGCCTTCTGGCAAGGAATACATCGGACAAAACGAGGTCCCTTTGAGCGAGGAAGGCGTGGAGCAGGCGTGGGCTTTGCGAAAATGGCTCAAGCCGGTTCATTTCAACTATGCATTCTCGAGCGATCTGTCGCGTACCGAGAGGACGTGCAGGATCATTGCAGGCGACCGTATTAAATCAATTGAAGCTATTCCAGCTCTGCGGGAAATCAATCTTGGTGACTGGCAAGGATTCACGTTCCGCGAGATTGAAGAGCAATTTCCTGAAGACTACGCAGCACGTGGGCGGGACATGGAGAACTGGCGACCGCCGGGAGGTGAAAGCTTTGCCGACTGCCGCGCACGGGTGATAAATGCCTTTCGCGGGATCCTCGATCGTTCGCA
>JAJXXG010000369.1 GCA_021781255.1 Acidobacteriota bacterium | reverse complement strand
TGCAAATCGAGCGTGCTTGATCCGGCTGCGTAGGGATAGCAATCGCAGCCGGCGGGTTGCGCGGCGCGCGCGGCCTCCAGCGCGTGCAGCACCTCGCCGCTGCGGCCCCAGTTGGCGATGCCGGCGCATTTCAGGTGGGAAAGAATTACCGGCACATTGCACTCGCGGCCAATGGCGAATGCCTCGTTCATCGCATCGAGAATCGCCGCGGCCTCGGTGCGCATGTGGGTGACATAGACCGCGCCTGCCGAGGCCAGCGGCTGCGCCAGCGCCACCACTTCGCCAGTGGAAGCGGCATGGGCCGAGGCATAGGCAAGTCCGGAGCTTAGACCCAGCGCGCCGCCTTCGAGCGCTTCGGTGAGCTGCGTGCGCATCGCGGCGATCTCTGCATCGGTTGCAGTCCTGTCGAGGCGGTCCATGTGGTTGTTGCGCAATGCAGTGTGGCCCACCAGCGCGCCAACGTTGACCGCCGGCTGTGCGTCGCGGACCGCGGTAACATACGCAGCAAAGGTCGGGTAACGAAAATCAGCCGCGCTGCCAAGCAGGTTCATGGGGTCGGGCGGGTCGCCTTTCAGCCGCACAGGCGATGCGCTGATGCCGCAGTTGCCCACAATTACCGTTGTCACTCCCTGCGACAGCTTTGGCAGCATGGCCGGCGTGCCAATTACGCTGGTGTCATCATGAGTGTGAACATCGATAAAGCCGGGTGCGAGCGCAAGGCCTTCTGCCTCCACAAGCGATGCAGCAGTGTACTTGAGGGCTGGGCCAATATCGCAGATGCGGCCATCGCGAATGGCGATGTCCAGAATTTCAGGAGCAGCGCCACTGCCGTCCAGAACGCTTGCATTCCGTATAAGAGTGTCGCAGCTCAACATGTCGGCTGACTCAAAATATAGACTATATTCAGCACGCGCTCCACACCTATTACAGTGTTTTTCCCTGAGCTTCACGGAGGTGCAGGTGTCGAAAGAGAATGAGCCGGCAAAGGTGGAATACGAGACTGGAATTGGCCCGCTGAACAAGGGCATCGGCTCGCTTGATCATGTTCTCGATCCGAATCAGGCCGCGCAACTGGGATGGAACCTGCTGCGCGAGGATCTGAGTTTGCCTGCGGCGGTGCTGTATGAAGACAGGCTTCTGCATAACCTCGACTGGATGCGGGAGTTTATTCAGGCGTATGGAGTGCGACTTGCGCCGCACGGCAAAACCACGATGGCGCCCGGGCTGTTTGCGATGCAGCTGCAGAGCGGAGCGTGGGGCATTACGCTGGCCACCGCGCCACAGACGCTGGCCGCCTGCGCGCATGGCGTGCGCCGCGTGCTGATGGCGAACCAGTTGGTGGGCAGGGAAAACATGGCCATCATCTCGCGTTTGCTGCGGGACCCCGGCTTTGAGTTTTATTGTCTTGTGGACTCAGCAGCGCAGATCGACAAGCTCGGCGCATATTACTCGAATGCAGGTCAACAGTTGCGCGTGCTGCTTGAGCTGGGCGTGACGGGCGGCCGCGCAGGCGTGCGCGACGATGGGCAACTGCAAGCCGTGCTGGCAGCCTTGTCCAGATGGCGCAATGTGATTCTGCTGAGCGGCGTGGAGATGTATGAGGGCGTCCTCGACGACGAGGTGGCGATTCGCGCCTTCCTGGAGCGGGCCGTGGACATTACTCGTGCGCTGTTGGCTGAGGAGCGCTTTCAGCGAATGCCTGCATTGCTTTCCGGCGCAGGCTCGGCCTGGTATGACGTTGTGGCCGCGGTCTTCACTGCAGCAGGATTTGGCGCGGATGTTGAGATTATTCTGCGCCCTGGCTGCTACCTCACTCACGACGTGGGCGCGTATCGCGCAGCGCAGACGAAGATACTCGAACGGAATCCGATTGCGCGCCGCATGAAGTCGGGACTCGTGCCCGCGCTGCACATCTGGGCCTATGTGCAATCGGTCCCGGAGACAGAGAAGGCAATCATCGGCATGGGCAAGCGCGATGCGGCATTTGACTCCGGCCTGCCTATTCCGGCGCTGCGCTTCAGACCGGGAGAAGCGGCTCCGGCCGCGGCTCCCGCACACTGGACGGTGACAAAGCTGATGGATCAGCATGCCTACATGCGTATAGCTGCGGAGGACGATTTGCAGGTTGGCGATATGATCGGCTTCGACATCTGTCACCCCTGCCTTACCTTCGACAAGTGGCGCGCCCTGCCGGTGCTGAACACGCAGTACGATGTTGTCGGGATCGTGAAGACATTCTTCTGAACACACTTATTTCTAGTGAGCGCCATGCAGACGTTGCGATTTGAGCTGTGCGTCGAGAGCCTTGAATCCGCGCGCATCGGCGAGGCCGGCGGCGCCGACCGGGTTGAGCTTTGCAGCGCATTGTGGATGGGCGGCGTTACTCCGCCTCTCGATTTGACCGCTGCTACGGTCGAGGCGCTTGCGATTCCCGTGCGCGTGTTGATTCGTCCGCGTGGCGGAGACTTCTGCTACTCCGCGGCGGAGTTTGACCGGATGCGGCAGCAGATTGAAGAGGCGAAGCAGGCAGGGGCCGAGGGCATTGTGGTTGGCGTCCTGCTGGTGGATGGGCGCGTGGATGTGGCGCGAAGCCGCGAGCTGGTGGAACTGGCTCGCCCCATGGGAGCGACCTTCCATCGCGCCTTTGATGTGACGCGGCAGATGTACGATGCTCTTGAGGACGTGATCGCGACCGGCGCGGATTGCCTGCTGACCTCGGGCGGCGCGGCGGACGTGGCGGTCGGAGCGGAGACGATTGCGCGGCTGCACAAGCAGGCCGGCAAGCGGATTGACGTGATGGCCGGCGGTGGGTTGCGCCTGGAGAACGTGATGGACGTTGTGCGGAGGACAGGCGTTACGTCACTGCATGGGTCGCTCATGCGAGGAAATGCGCAGATCGGTTCGGAAGTGTCCCGCATGGGAGACAGAACGCCGGTGGTGGAAGCCGATGTACGCGAAGCGATAAGGCTATTTCACATGGCGCATGGCGGTTGAAAGCGCACGGCGTCTGTTGCGGGTCGAACGTACGCGGCGGTTCGCGCTCGGTCGATGCGCTTATCGCGCAAGTTAGCGTGCTGCATCAGGCTCTGGATGCGCGCGCTTCAAAACCGGCTTCGATTTCCTCGAGGGTCTTGCCTTTTGTCTCCGGCAGAAAGAACGCAACGACGACCAGGTACACTGCAGTGAAACCCGCGAACAGGAAGAACATGGATGAGTAGCCGTATTTGCTGACGAAGGGCAGAAAGATTCCGGCCAGCGTTGTGGAGACCAGTTGATTGATAACCAGCGCGATGCTCATGCCGTTTGAGCGGATGCGCGTGGGCATCAGTTCGGACAATGCAAGCCACACGCACACCCCGGGGCCCACGGCATAGAAAGCCATGAAGGCATACAGCCCCAGGGCAACGAGCCAGCCATGACCTGGATCTGGCACGCTGCCAATGACCGCCTTCTTGATGCGGAGCGGCGCAGACCGGGCGGCCTCCAGATTTGCAAACGGAGCCTTGAAGAACGCCTCGACACTCGTGGATGGAACGCAGTCCGCGCGCGCGATGTGAATGGGTGGGGCGGCTGGGTCATCGGAGCGCACATAGCTTGTGGCCGCGGTGAAATCTCCATAGGAATAAATGATGGCGAGTGAGGCGCGGCTGTTCTGGATTGCATTGCCTGCCGCACCCTGCATGGCCAGCAGGCGATGCGCTTCATCGGGAGTGAAGCGAACAGTCAGCTCCTGATTCTGGCTGACCATTGCCTGCACGAGGCCATGCGCGTCCAGGCTCAACTTTTCTGTGGTGAGGAAGAGGATGCCCACGCCGACCTGGGAGACGATGATTCCGCTTGTGCCAAGGACCATGAGAAACTTGCGGCCCTTGCGATCCACCAGCGCCATGCCAATCATCGTGAGCAGGAAGTTGACCAGCGTAAACAGGACGTAGCCCCAGTGCGCGTACAGATCAGAGAGGCCGCTCTGCAGGAGGATTCCGGTGTTGTAGCCGATGATGGAGTTGACGCCCGTGGCCGTGTTGCAGAAGAGGATGACGCAGGCGAGCAGGAACGGGATGGCATATTTTCTGCGCAGCAGAGATTCGCGCATCTTTTCGCCGGAGGAGCGCTGCGCCTGGGTGGCGCTGGCTGTTTCTTCCATCTCCTGCAATTCTCGCTGAGCCTGTTCGGGTGTCCGCGAGCGCAGCAGCGCCGCCTCAGCCTGTTCTCTCTGGCCGCGACGGAAGAGCCATCGCGGCGACTCGGTAACCAGCAGGCCGCCAACCATGAACAGCAGCCCCGGCGGCAGGGATACCCAGAAGATGCGCCGCCATGCCTGATCCTTGAAACTGAAGAGCGTGGCGGCATCAGCGGTTCTGGCTATCGCATCGACGCGATAGCTATAGTAGATTCCAACCAGCGCGGCGGCGACGATGCCGAGCGTAAGCAGCCACTGGAATACGCCGGTGCCCTTGCCGCGTTGCGATGCAGAAAGGCACTCGGCCAGATACAGCGGCACCACCACGCCGATCAGTCCGCCGCTGATGCCTTGGAAAAGCCGCCCGAAGAACAGCGGAGCGTATCCGTGCGACAGCGCGATGACTGGAACGCTGAGGACAAAGGTCGCGCCGCTCAGGATCATCAGCGGCTTGCGCCCCATCCAGTCGGCGAGAATTCCCGCAAACATCGTCGAGAAGACGCTGCCCAGCAGGACCGCGGCGACGATGACCGAAAGCTGCGCCGCGGTCAGGCCCGAGGTCGCTTCAAGATAGGGCAACGCGCCGCCGATGATGCCCACGTCGATTCCGTAGAGCAGGCCGCCAAGCCCCGCTACCAGCAAGAGAAAGGCGTTATAGCCGCGCTTTCCGCCAGAGCCGGCAGCAGAGGGCGTGTTGGTGAAATGGACGGCCCGTTCCGTCATGGTCGAGAACCTCTTTTCGTGCTGTCCAAGCCTGTTGCAGTTGTGACTCCCAAGTCTACATGGCCCGCATCGCGGCAAATCGCTCCGTAGCCTGTGCCGATTGCCCGTGAGCAGCTTGCGCAAGAGGCGGAATCAGGGGTTTGATTGGAAACTGTACAATCGAGCGCGAAGTGGTCCTTGCATGCATGAGCATTGCCGCCCCAAAGGAGATGCCCCGTTGCTTCGTCTTGTGAGCCTTGCCATTCTGCTGGCCGGCATCGGTCCGGCCCTTGCCCAGACGCCGCCGGCAGCGTCTCATCCGGTTCGTCCCACGCCGCCCACGCGCGATCCCCACACGTCCGGTTACGTCACGGCGAATGAATTGCCCGACGGTACGAATGCCCCGGCGCAGACTGACGGGAATTTCATTATCGGGCCCACGCACAACCCGGCGCCGGAGATGTCAGTGCGGGCAGGCGTTCCGCAGGGCGCGGTGTATGAGTTCACCATGAGCTCGGCAGACAGCCGGATTTATCCCGGCATCGCGCGCGAGGCGAATACGTTCGGCACGGTCGATGCCGCCAATCCTGCCAGACTGGTGGTGACCACGAGCCATCCGGCTGCTTACACGCGCCGCGTGGCAGTGTATGTTCCCAGGCAATACGTTGCGGGCACAATTGCGCCGTTCATTGTGGGCGCGGACGGACCCGACGAGGCGTTGTTCACGGCGCTCGACAATCTCATCGCCGAACACCGCGTGCCTGTGATGATTGCGATCTCCATCGGCAATGGCGGGGGCGACGCGCAAGGCAGCGAGCGCGGCCTGGAATACGATACGATGTCGGGCCGGTATGCGGAGTTTGTTGAGCAGGAAGTGCTGCCTGTGGTGGAGGCAAAATATCACGTAAAACTGACGCGCGACCCCGATGGACGCGCCACGATGGGCGGCAGCTCCGGCGGGTCTTGCGCGTTGATTATGGCCTGGTATCACCCGGAGCTGTATCACCGCGTGCTTACCTATTCCGGCACCTACGTGAACCAGCAGTGGCCGTGGAATCCGCAGACGCCGCATGGCGCATGGGGCTTTCATGAACATCTGATTCCGAGCAGCCCGGCGAGGCCGCTTCGCATCTGGATGGAGGTGGGCGACAGAGACCTGCTCAATCCGAATGTGATGCGCGATGGAATGCACGATTGGGTGTTGGCCAATGAGAATATGGCCGGGGTTCTGGCCGCAAGGGGCTATCACTACCAGTTTGTGTTCGCCCGCAATGCGGGGCATGTGGACCACGCGGTGAAGCTGCAGACCCTGCCCGAGGCGCTGGAGTACGTGTGGCAGGGCTATTCCGGTGCGCCTGGACCTGAGCCAGCATGGCGAGGAAGGCTATGACCTGATTACGTGAACAGATTTTTCCTGAGACCGGCCCGCGCCGCATCTCATAACCGTTAGGCTTTCAACTGAGGAATCGAACCATGGTGAAGATTGAAGCTGTGATCCAACCCGCCAAGCTGGACGCCGTGAAGGAGGCGCTGATTCAGATCAACGTCGAGGGCATGACCATTCTGGAAGCCCGCGGACACGGCCGCCAGAAGGGCCACACAGAGTTCTATCGCGGGCGCGAGTATACGATCGACCTCAACCCCAAAATCAAAATCGAAATCGTCGTGCAAGACGCTCTTCGGGAAAAGGCCGTGCAGGCCATCCTGGGAGCAGCCCGCACGGGCCGCATTGGCGACGGCAAGATTTTTATCAGCCGCATCGAGGAGGCGATCCGCATCCGCAACGACGAACGCGGCGAGTCGGCGATTTAGCCGCCCGCGGGCTGGCTGTCAACGGCACGAAAGGCTCATTGAGCCCTGGAAAAAGGAAGCGTGCAGAACCAGGGCCAAATGCCGAACAGTGGCTTCAAGAGGAATTCGCGCAAAAAGGCGTGGAAGAACCCATCGATTTTTGTCCAAAATCGGATGCTGCGTTTCAAAGTTCCTGAAACGCGCTAGAATTCAGACGAATCAATTCCGGGGGAATTTCCCGGCTGAGGGGGGGGGGCGGCGTCACTCAGGGGGCCGCTTCCGTGTGAGTTTACTTCGATTACGGAGGGAAAGTTTATGATTTCAGCAAGATCGAAGTCTGTTGGTCTGGTTATGGCTTCGGCGTGTTTGACCTTTTTGCCCATGGGGTGCAAGAAGGCTCCGCCTGTGACACTGGCTTGCAATGCAGCTCCGCCCGCCATTTTTGCGGGTGAGCCGGTGACGGTGACAGCAACCGCGGGCTCATTGAGCACCAAAAAGAAAGTGAATGTGCTTTACAGTTGGTCGGGCGAGGGAGTGACGGGCAACGGGACAACGGCCACGGTCGCTACGGGCTCGCTGAACCCGGGCAGCTATACGGTGAAGGGCGAGGTGAAGGAAGGCAAGAAGGGCAAGGAAGGCCTGAAGCCGGGCCAGTCCGCCGAGTGCTCAGCCAACTTCACGGTGAAGGAATTCGAGCCACCGACGGTCGCCTGCTCCGCCAGCCCCACCACGCTTAACCCGGGCGGCAGCAGCACGGTTACCGCCACGGGCGCGAGCCCGCAAAACCGTCCGCTGACCTACAGCTATGAGGCAGCGGCTGGCAGCATTAGCGGCACCGGCAACACGGCCACGTACTCTTCGACCGGCGCTCCTACAGGTCCGGTTGAGATTACCTGCAAAGTTGCAGACGACAAGGGGCACAATGCAAGCGCGGGCACGAGCCTGACCATCGTGGCTCCGCCTCCGCCGCCTGTTCCGCATGTCCAGACGCTTTGTGTTCTCTCCTTCGAGATGGATAAGAAGCGCCCGACCCGCGTGGACAACGTCGCCAAGGCATGCCTGGACGAGGTCTCGCTGGAACTGCAGAAGCAGCCCGACGCCAAGGCGGTCGTGGTGGGCAACTCGAATGCCGAGGAGAAGGAGAAGACCGCCAAGCAACAGAAGTATGCGGAGAAGCACAAACGGGCCAAGGTACAGGAATTTGCCGGCCAGCGCGCCGTCAACTCCAAGGACTATCTGGTGACCGAGAAGGGGATCGATCCCTCGCGCATTACAACGGCGACCGGCGCCAACGATGAGCAGAAGGTCGAAAACTACCTTGTCCCGTCTGGCGCGAACTTTGCGAACGACGTGCAAGGCACCACCCCGGTGGATGAGACGGCTGTGAAGCCGGAAACACGCAAACCGCTGCCGGAAAAGCATCATTCGGCTGCGACCCAGCAGTAAACGAAAACCAACCGGGCTGCCCGCAGCACTTCAAACGGGCAGCCCGGTTTGCTTTTTCCCGACTTTTCCCCGCAGGTTCAATCACCACAATCAAGCGCAACCGGGCAAAGCGTTCGCGATGACCCGCGCGCGGACATGCCGCTGGCCTTGAAGGCACTCTTACCGCGGAATCTCCTGCGTCCCGGCGAGCGTGAATTCCGCTGACCTGACGGCTTGGGCTGCGTCTCCGCCTGGCTGCGATCCTCCGATGGAAACCCGATAGCGACCGGGGCGCACTGCGCGAACGCCCTTGTCGTCCACCTGCGAGAGCGTGCGGGGATCCAGGTGGAATGTCACGTGCTTTGTCTCGCCCGCGTTCAGGTGGAGACGCTCAAAGCCCGCCAGCGCCAGTTGGGGTGAGACGCCCGTGCGCGGCGGTGCAAGATAAAGCTCCGCAACCTCGTCCCCCGCAAGATTGCCCACATTCTTCACATCCGCGTCCACCGTGAGCGTGTCCCCGGCGTGCAGGGTGGCGGTGGAAAGCTTGACCGCGGAATAGGCAAATTTCGTGTAGCTGAGGCCGTCGCCAAATGCATAGAGCGGCTTGCCCTTGAAGTAGCGATAGGTGCGATTGGCCATGGCGTAGTCTTCGAAGGGAGGCAACTGGTCAATGCCGGTGTAGAAGGTGACCGGAAGGCGGCCGGCAGGATTGTTGCTGCCGCTGAGCGTCTCGGCAATTGCCTTTCCGCCATCCTGGCCGGGATACCACGCTTCGAGAATCGCGCGCGCATTCTGCTGCGCCCAGTTCACCGCCAGGGCGCTGCCATTGAGCAGGACGACGACCATGGGCTTTCCTGTTTTTGCGAGCGATTCAATCAGCTCTTCCTGCACATCAGGCAGAGCGATGTCGGTTCGATCGCCGCCAGAGAAGCCTTTGGCGTTGACGCGCATCTCTTCACCCTCAAGGCGCGCGGTCAGGCCCACGAAGGCAATCACCACGTCGGCTTTCTTTGCCGTGGCGACGGCTTCGTCCTGCAGAAGCTTCTGGCTCGGGCTCCACTCAAAGGTGATTCCGCCGCCGGGGATTCTGCCGCTCTGGGTGTATTCGATGCGAATCGAGTGCGGGTTGGTGTCGGCGAATGGAATGAGGAAATGCTGAATTGCGCCGAAGTTCCTTCCGCTGGGCGGCAGCTTATCCGGCGAAAGGGCCTGTGGAGACAGCGCATCGAGCGGCTTGCCGTCGAGATAGATGGCAAACCGCAGTTTGCCATTGCACGGGTAGCAGAAGGGCAGGCGGACCTGAAAGTTCTCGCTCTCTGCAACGGGCGCGGCAATGGTGCCGGTCCAGCGAACGGCGAAACTTTGCGCAGTGGAATCCGCTGAGAGGCTGGGAACCGGATTGGCAAAGGCCCAGTCGAAGTCGATTTCCTTGTCGACGCGCGTCATCGCCGGCGCGCCGTCGAAAGCGGGACTGGCGAAGTATTCCGCCGTCAGGCCCTCGACGCTTGACCCGGCTGCCGTGCGAAGCAGTGTGCGCGGAATCGGGACCTCGCCGTCCATGATGTAGGGCGAACCCTCGGCGTAGAGCACGTGCCGTGCGCCGAATTCCGCAGCGATGCCGTCAACCGGCAGAATGGGATTGAGAGGGATCGCGTTGTAGTTGCCTTCGAGCGCAATGCGGGAGGCCGCAAGCGGACCGATGACGGCAATTGTCTGCTTTCTATCCGGTTTCAGCGGAAGAAAATGTCCATCGTTCTTGAGCAGCACCATGGACTCGCGGGCTGCACGCAGCGCCAGGGCCGCATTTTCAGGGGAGTTTACGACGGAGAAGGGGATGGAGGCATAGGGAACCTTCTCCGCGGGATCGAACATGCCCAGACGCATGCGCGCGGTGAAAAGCCGTTTGAGGGAGACATCGAGCTGCGCCTCGGTGATGAGATTGCGATGAACGGCGTCTGTCAAAGCGCGGTACGCGGTGCCGCAGTCCGTATCGGTTCCTGCAAGGATTCCCGCCACGGAGCCTGTGGCCTGGTCGCTGGCATAATGGTGGCCGTTCTTCTGCGAGAAGTCGTTAATCGCGTCGCAGTCTGACGTGACGAATCCCTTGAAGCCCCAGTCCGTGCGAAGAATATCGCCAAGCAGCATCTTGCTCGCGCAGGCAGGTACGCCATCGACAGCGTTGTAGGAGCACATGATGGAGTCGGCCTGGCCCTCGGTAATCGTCGCGCGAAATGCAGGCAGATAGGTGTCCCACAGGTCATGCTCGCTGGGGTCGATGTTGGCTTTGTGCCGGGTGCTCTCCGGTCCGCTGTGGACGGCGTAATGCTTGGGAGTGGCGATGGCGCGGAAGTAGTCTGGGTCGTCACCCTGAATGCCTTTGACGAAGGCCACGCCGAGGCGGCTGGTGAGAAACGGGTCCTCGCCGTAGGTCTCCTGGCCGCGCCCCCAGCGAGGATCGCGGAAGATATTGATGTTCGGCGACCAGATGGTCAGGCCGTAAAAGCGATCGTAATTGCCGTGGAGAATCGCATCGTTATACTTGGCGCGCGCCTCGGTGGAGACGACCGCTCCAATGCCGCGGAGCAGCGGAACATCCCACGTGGCTGCATTGCCGATGGCCTGTGGAAACAGCGTGGCATAGCCGGAGCGGGCGATTCCGTGGAGCCCCTCACTCCACCAGTTGTAGGCCGGCACATCCAGGCGCGGAATAGCAGCGGCGCGGTCGATAAGCTGCGAGACCTTCTCTTCCAGCGTCATGCGCCCAACAAGGTCGTCCACCCGCTGCTGAGTCGGCAAAGCGGGATTGCGAAAGGGCATGGCCGCCGCTGCCTTGATCTCTTCCGCCGTGGGCGGCGGAGGCTGGGTTGGCTCTGCCATTTGTGCCACGGCAGAAAGGGGCAGGAAGAAGGCGAGGAGAAGAGCTGCTGGGTGTGTGCGCATAGGGATGACTCCAGAGTGCCCATATTAAGGTCAATACGCGGGGAAGACAACCGCAATAGCGGGTGCGCGGCACTCTTTCCTTCGTTTACTGCAAAGTGGCTGAGACGCGAGACACAAGGCCAGGCAATGGTGTAGAACGGGCAATGAACTTTTCGGGCATCGATTGACGGCCGCAAAAGCGGTAAAGTCATAGTGCGCGCAGAGAAGGAGTCAGTGGATGGCGTTTGCGATGGCCCCGCCGAAGTCCGATCAAAGTGACAGCGCGCCGCTGTTTCCGGCGCAGAATACAACGGCCTTTGTGCTTGTCACGGGACTGTTTTTCCTGTGGGGGATTCCGAACAATCTGAACGACGTTCTGATTCGCCAGTTCATGAAGTCGTTTGAGATTTCGCGGCTGCAGGCGGGGCTGGTGCAGTCGGCCTTCTATACCGGATATTTTGTATTCTCAGTGCCGGCGGCCATGGTCATGCGGCGTTACGGCTACAAGGCCGGCCTCATCGCTGGCCTGCTGCTCTACAGCGTGGGGACATTCCTCTTTTTGCCGGCGGCCCAGGCGCGCAGCTATTCGCTTTTTCTGCTGGCTCTGTTTGTGATTGCCAGCGGGCTTGGGTTTCTTGAGACGGGAGCAAACCCGCTGATTGCGCAGCTCGGTCACCCTGACAGTGCAGTGCGCCGCCTGAATTTTTCCCAGGCCTTCAATCCAATCGGAGCCATCACCGGCGTGTTGATTGGCACGCTGTTCATCTTTTCCGGCGTCGAGCTGAAGGCTGCCGACATTGCCAGGCTCAAGCTCGCCGGAACCTACGATGCCTATCTGCAGCATGAAACGATGCGCGTCATCGCGCCCTACCTGGTGCTCGGCGTGGTCGTGCTGTTATGGACGCTTCTCATTCTGCGCACGCCCTTTCCTGCGATTGCCGGGGGACGGGCATCGGGCTCCGATGAGCCGCACGGAAGTTATCGGGAGTTACTTCGTTATCCGCACTTTCTTTTCGCTGTGCTGGCGCAGTTCTGCTACGTGGGCGCGCAGGTTGGCACCTGGAGTTACTTCATCCAATATGTGCAGGACTATACTCATCTGCCGGAAAAGGCGGCTGGCTACTTTCTGACCGGGACGCTTGTCGGCTTTGGCGTGGGCCGCTTCTCCGCCAGCCACTGGATGAAGGTCATGCGCGCCAGCACGATGATGGGGCTGTTTGCTGTTGCCAATATCGTTCTGGTTGCCATTGGGATTCTCTTCCCCGGCTGGGTGGGCCTGTGGGCGATCTTCCTGACCAGCTTCTTTATGTCGCTCATGTATCCGACTATTTTTGTGCTGGGCCTGCGGGATCTGGGTCCGAACACGAAGGCCGGAGCATCGCTGATCGTGATGGCAATCATCGGCGGCGCAGTTTTCACGCCGCTGATTGGCCTTG
>JAJXXG010000146.1 GCA_021781255.1 Acidobacteriota bacterium | reverse complement strand
GACGAAATAGCCGCGACGGATACGGCCGCTCTCTTCAAGCGCTTTGAGGACGCCATACACGGCGCTGAAGCCGCCGGGGATGTTTTCGGCGGCGGCGTGCTCGCGCATGAGGACGCCGTAGCGGTGGAGCAATTGTTGCGCGAGGGCGTGGCTGCGTTCGGTTGTTGTAGGCGCGGCGCTTCCCTGCAGCGCACGCACCGGCAGCAGCGACCAGCGGCCCTGGGCGGTGGGCGGCGTGGTGCGGCGGGAGCGAAATGCAGTGCCTGTTTGCAATCGACGCGGCGCGCGGGCGCTTTCGGGTTTGGCGATGTAGGCGCGCAGGGCGTGCAGCGAGTCGTTGGTGATGAGGCCGCGCCAGACGAGGCTCCAGAGCGCATCGATGGATTCGCCGGGATAGCCGCCACCGATGGCCTGATGCAGCGGGTCGAAGAAGCTGGCGCCGGAGGATTCGAGGACAGCGAGGAGTTGCTCCTCGCGCTCGGAGAGCGGCTCGGGCTGAGGCCGCTGCTGCAGGAGCAGGGGCAGCTTGTCGGCGAGGAAGAGGGCGATGCGGCCGTCGCGCTCGCCGAGCGGCTCGACGCCGGCCCATGCGACTTCGCCGGCGGCGATGAGGGTGTCGAGGTCGCCGGATGCGTAGTCGGCAATGCGGGCAGGGAGGATGGATGACTCCAGCAGCGAGGCGGGCAGCGGCGCGCCCTGGAGGTTTTCGATGGTGTCGAGCAGGGCATCCAGATGGGCATGGGCGCTGCGGCGCGGCGCGAGCAGGCCCTGCCAATGGGCGAGGAGGCGGGCGAGCGTGCGCTGCTCGACGGGTTCGACCTCGCGGCGGAGACGGGCGAGGGATTTGCGGCGAATCTGGCGGAGGATTTCTGTGTCGCACCACTCGCGGTGCAGGCCGCCGGGGCGGAAGCCGCCTTCGAGGATGCGACCTTCCTGGGCGAGACGGTGGAGCGTGGCTTCGACCACCGTTGCGTCGAGGGCGAAGCGGTCGGCTGCTTCATGCAGCGTGAAGGGGCCGTGGGTGCGGGCGTAGCGGCGGACGAGTTCGAGGACGGGATGGGCCACGGGCTCCAGCAGCGCGGTGGGCAGGCCGGGCGGAAGAGGGATGCCGAGTCCGTCGCGATAGCGGGCGGCGTCCTCAGCGGCGATGAGGCGCTTTTCGCCGGCGATGCGGAGTTCCAGCAGGCGGCGGGAGCGGATGAGGCGGTCTACGGATTCGAGCAGCGAGGGGCTGGTGACGCGAAGGGCGATTTCGGCGCGCGACAGGTCGCCGAGGCGGAGGCAGAGGTCGTGGATGCCGTCTGCGGAGCGGGCGCGATGGGATTCGGCGAGGCACTGCGCGGCGTCTTCGACTTCCGCGATGGCGTCGGCGTCGAGGAGTTCGCGGAGGTCGGCCTCGCCGAGCAGTTCGCGGAGCTGGTCCTGATCGACGGTGAGGGCCTGGGCGCGGCGCTCGGCGAGGGGCGCGTCGCCGTCGTAGAGGAAGTTGGCCACGTAGCTGAATAGCAGCGATGCGGCGAAGGGCGAGGGCTTTTTTGTCTCCACCACGTGGACGCGGAGACGGCGCTGCTGGATCGCGCGCAGCGTTTCCAGCAGGGCTGGCATGTCGAAGACGTCGCGCAGGCACTCGCGGTAGGCCTCCAAGAGCAAAGGAAAGGATGGGTAGCGGGAGGCGACGCTGAGCAGGTCGTAGGAACGCTTGCGGAGCTGCCACAGGGGCGAGCGCTGGTCTGCGCGTCGGCGGGGCAGGAGGAGCGCGCGGCCCGCGGCCTCGCGAAAGCGGCCGGCGAAGAGGGCAGAGGAACCGAGCTGGCGCAGCACAAGCGCCGTGGCTTCGGCGGGGTCAATCTGGAACCAGTCGGGGTCGGGCGGCTCGTCGGTGTCAGGAAAGCGGAGGACGAAGCCGTCATCGCTCCAGAGGGTTTCGACCTCGGGGCCGCCGGCGGCGCGGATGCGGGCGCTGACGGCCATGGCCCAGGGAATGTGGATGCGGCTGCCGAAGGGCGTGAGCACGCAGACCCGCCAGTCGCCCAACTCGTCGCGGCAGCGCTCGATGACAATGGTGCGGTCGTCGGGGACCTGGCCGGTGGCTTCTGCCTGGTCGGCGAGGAACTGGAGCAGGTTTTCGGCGGCGTTGGGGTCGAGGTCGTGCTCGGCGACGAGGCGGGTGAGAGCGGCGGGTTTGGGAAGGCCGCGCAGCTCGCGGACCAGGGCGCCGATGCGGCGGCCGAATTCGAGCGGGCGGCCGGGACCATCGCCCTTCCAGAAGGGCATTTTGCCGGGCTCGCCGGGGGCGGGGGTGACGAGCACGCGGTCGTGGGTGATGTCCTCAATGCGCCAGGTGGAGGCACCGAGGATAAAGGTTTCGTTGGGATGGGACTCGAAGACCATCTCCTCGTCGAGCTCGCCGACGCGGATGGATTTGCCCTCAGTGTGGGCGAGGAAGACGCCGTAGAGGCCGCGGTCGGGGATGGTTCCGGCATTGAGGATGGCGAGGCGGGCTGCGCCGTCGCGGGCGGTGACGACGTTGCGAACGCGGTCCCAGGTGAGGCGCGGGCGGAGCTCGGCGAACTCGTCGGAGGGATAGCGGCCGCTGAGCAGATCGAGTACGCCCTCGAAGGAGGCGCGGGAAAGACTGGCGAAGGGCGCGGCACGGCAGACGAGGTCGTAGAGCGCGTCGACGGAGACTTCGGGCCGGGGGACTTCACCGGGGTTGGCGGGGTTGGCGGTGCTATTCCAGGTCTCAAAAGCGAGACCCTTCGACAAGCTCAGGGCATGCTCTGGGGCACCCGGCCTGGGTTCAGTCTCTTCCGCCTGGTAAACGGAGGTCGGTTGAGGTTCCTGGTCTCCCACCCTTGCGACTGAAAAACGTCGCAAGGATGGGGCACCCAGGGTTTTGATTCCGCGCTTGTGGACGGGAGGGTTCGCCGGGCGGGCGGAGGCGACGATGGCGACGAGCTGCTGGGCGAGGACGTCGAGTGGGTTGCGGGGGTAGCGGGTGGACTCGATGTGTCCCTCGTGCATGGCGCGGGTGACGGCGGCGCAGGCGACGAGGTCGGCGCGGTATTTGGGGAAAAAGACGCCTTCGCTGACGGCGTCCACGCTGTGGCCGGCGCGGCCGATGCGCTGCATGCCGCTGGCGACGGAGGGTGGGGCCTCGATCTGGATGACGAGATCGACGGCGCCCATGTCGATGCCGAGTTCGAGTGTGGAGGTGGCGCAGAGGGCCTTGATCTGGCCGGCCTTGAGCTGCTCTTCGATGACGGAGCGCTGATGGGCGGCGAGGGAGCCGTGGTGGGCGCGGGCGATCGCATCACCGGCGAGATCGTTGAGCGCTCCGGCGAGGCGCTCGGCGACCTGGCGGCTGTTGACGAAGAGGATGGTGGAATTGCGCTCGCGGATGAGCTCGAGGAGGCGTGGGTGGATGGCGTTCCAGATGGAGACGCGGCGCGGTGTCTGCGAGGCGGGGCCGCTGGGCAATTCTTCCATGGCGGTGAGGCGCGCCATATCTTCAACTGGAACTTCAATTTTCAGCTTTAACTGTTTGGGGTGGCTTGCGTTAACTACAGTGACAGGACGGTAGATGAGGGGCAGTGTCTGGGAGGTATCGGAAGACCAGGGGGTGAGATCGGGAGCGAGAGAGGCAGCGGGTGCGGAGTCCTGGGTGTGCGGGCCGGGCGTTGCGGAAGGTGACAGAAATTCTTCCAGTTCAACTTGAAGATTTGCACCCGAACCTGTTGATTTTGAATTGCCATGGAATGTGGCATCGTTCTTTCCGTAGGCTGGCTCCACAGAGATTTCCACACCCCCGAGAAAGCGAGCGACTTCTTCCAATGGGCGCTGGGTTGCGGAGAGGCCGATGCGCTGGATTGGCTTTTTTGTGAGGGCTTCGAGGCGCTCCAGCGAGAGGGCGAGGTGAGCTCCGCGCTTGGTGGGAACGAGGGCGTGGATCTCGTCGATGATGACGGTGTCGACGGTGCGGAGGGCGTCGGCAGCCTGGGAGGTGAGCAGGAGGTAGAGCGACTCGGGGGTGGTGATGAGGATGTCGGCGGGCTGGCGGCGGAAGCGTGCGCGCTCGCGCTGTGGGGTGTCTCCGGTGCGGACGCTGATGAGCGGCTCGTGGAACGGGACGCCGCGGCGGCGGGCCATGTTGGCGATGCCGGCGAGAGGAGAACGCAGGTTGCGCTCGACATCAACGGCGAGGGCCTTGAGGGGGGAGACGTAGACGATGCGGCAACCAGATTTGGCGGTTGGAGGCGCGTGGTCTCCCACATCTCCGGGCCCAGAGCGCCCGTAGATGTGGGGCACCTTGTCGCCGGGCAGATTGTGGAGCATGAGACGGTCGAGGCACCAGAGGAAGGCGGTGAGGGTTTTTCCTGTGCCGGTGGGGGCGAGGATGAGTGCGCTTTCGCCGCGGGCGATGACGGGCCAGCCGAGGCGCTGCGGCGCGGTGGGCGCGTCAAATACGGCGCGGAACCACTCTGCCGTGACGGGATGGAAGCAGGCGAGGGGGTCGGAAGCCGGGTCCGGGTTGGGCGGGTGCGGGGGCATGCCTGAGCATGAGCATAACGCGGAGAGTGGCGAATAGGAAGCGAAGAGAAGGGCGGCTCACCCGGCTGTGTGCGGACGTTGGGGCAAGTCTCGCTGTACCATGGGGATGCGATGCGGGAACATCTGGCAACTCTGCTGGACGACTTTCGCCGATATGGGCGCGGGATTGCCGTGGTGCGCATGGTGGGCAACCGGCGGCGGGCGACGACCTATGCCGAACTGGCGAGGCTGGCGGGGCGGTTTGCTGCGCTGCTGGAGGCGCGCGGCATTCGGCAGGGCGACCGTGTGGTGCTTTGGGCGGAGAATGGCGCGGAGTGGATTGGCGCGTTCTATGGCTGCATGCTGCGCGGGGTGCTGGCGGTTCCGCTGGATGCGTATGGGAGCGCGGAGTTTGCGGCGCGGGTGGCGGCGGACGTGCGGCCGAAGCTGGTGGTGGGCGACGCTCTGCTGCTGAGGCAGTTGCGTGCTTTGAATCCCACCCTTTCCGCACAAGACCGCGGAAAGGATGGGGCACCCAGCTCAGAGGCCAGCGAGACTTCCCTGCCCGCAACGCAGGACCAGGGTCAGGTGCATCCGCACCTCGATTTTCCGCAACTGGCGTTTGAGGACTGGGCTGCTGCCCTGCCCACTGAAGAGGCGGGGCCCGTGGCGGGGCTTTCGCGCGAGACGCAGTTGCAGATTCTTTTCACTTCGGGGACGACGGGGGAGCCCAAGGGCATTGTCCATACGCACGGGAACGTGCTGGCGAGCGTGGGGCCGATTGAACAGGGAGCGCAGCCCTACCTGCGCTACGAGCGCGTGGTGCATCCGCTGCGGTTCCTGCATACGCTGCCGCTGAGCCATGTGTTCGGGCAGACGATGGGGCTTTGGATTCCGCCGATATTTGCGGCGGAGGTTCACTTTGAGAGCCATTTGGTGGCGCCGCGGCTGATGGAGACGATCCGGCGGGAGCGCATCAGCGTGCTTGCGGCTGTTCCGCGCGTGATGGCCCTGCTGAAGACGCACCTGGAGACGAGCGTACCGGGGTTGGCGGAGCGCGTGGCCGCGGCGAAGGGCCTGAAGGCGTGGGAGCGGTGGTGGCGCTTTCGCGATGTACATCGGGCATTCGGGCTGAAGTTCTGGGCGCTGATCTCGGGTGGCGGGGCGCTGGCGGGGCCGCTGGAGCAGTTCTGGAATGCTCTGGGTTTTGTGGTGGTGCAGGGCTACGGGATGACGGAGACGACGGCGCTGATTACGCTGAACCATCCCTTCCACGTTGCGCGGGGAACGTTGGGCAAGCCGCTGGCGGGGCGCGAGGTGAAGCTGGGTCCAGACGGCGAGGTGCTGGTGCGCGGGCCGATGATCAGCAGCGCGACATGGCAAGGCGGCGAGATGCGGCAGCGCGAGGATGATTGGCTGGCGACGGGCGACCTGGCGGAGGCACAGGCGACGGGCGAGCTGCGCTTTCTGGGACGGAAGAGCGAGACGATTGTGACGGCGGCGGGAGTGAATGTTCACCCCGAAGACGTGGAGGCGGCTCTGGAGCAGGAGCCGGAGGTGGCGGCATGCGCGGTAGTTGCCGTGGAGACGGCAGGCGGGCCGGAGCCGTTTGCGGTGCTTGCACTGCGCGGCGCAGAGACGCAGGCCCCGGCGGTACTTGAACGGGCGAACGCTCGACTGGCGGAGTTCCAGCGCGTGCGGCGATGGGCACTGTGGCCTGAGCCGGATTTGCCACGGACCTCGACTGGCAAGGTGCGGCGCAAGGTGGTGGCGGAATGGGTGGCCGCGAGAGAGGCTCAAAGACGCGCGGGCGGGGCGGAGCAAGCGTCGATGGGCGGGGATTGGCTGACGGCGCTGATTGCGGAGATCACGGAAGAAGCGCCCGCGGGAACCGGCGACGAACTGCGGCTGGCAGAAGACCTGCACCTGGACAGCCTGGGGCGCGTGCAACTGGCAGCGGCGATTGAAGCAAGACTGGGAAGAGCGCCGGAGAACGGGCTTCTGGAAGGCGCGCAGACGCTGGGCGAGCTGCGAAAACTGGTTTCCGGCGAGGCGATGGGGCAGACTGCCGCGCCTGCGAGGGAGGAGAGCGGAGCGGCAGAGGCACTTGAGGTGCGGCCAGGATTTGAGCCGCCTGCGGAGAGAGAAGCGAAACGGATGGCGCAACTGCCAGCGAGGGCCGGGATGGAAATTGGCGCGGCGGCGGAACCGGCGGCGAAACACATCTATCCGCATTGGCCATGGTGGAGGCCGGTGGCGTGGGTGCGGGTGGTGTTTCAGGAATGCGTGGCAAGGCCGCTGGTGTGGCTGATGGCGCATCCCAAGGTTGAACTGGCCGAGGGGCTGATGATTGACGAGCCGATGCTGATGATCTGCAATCACGTGACGACAATGGACGGGCCGCTGGTGGAGTATGCGCTGCCGGGGCCGGTGCGGCGGTGGGTTGCGGCAGCCATGTCCGGGGAGATGCTGGATGACTACCGGCATTTTCGCAATACGAACTGGGAGTCGGGGGCAAGGCGGTTTCTGCCGCAAGGGCCGCTGATCTGGTTTCTTCTGACGGCACTGTACAACGTGTTTCCGTTGCCCCGGCGGCGGCAGTTCCAGCGGAGCTTTCAGCATGCGGGCGAGGCGCTGGACCGGGGGTATCACGTGCTGGTGTTTCCCGAGGGAACACGTTCGGCGACGGGTGAGCTGGCGCAGTTTCGGTCGGGGATCGGGATATTGACGAAGCAGTCAGGGACGGCGGTGTTGCCGGTGGCGATTGTGGGCCTGGGCCCGCTGAAGAGGGGCGAGAAGCACTGGTTCCGCGCGGGGACCATCACGGTGCGGGTGGGCAGGCCGGTGCGGTTTGCGCCCGAAGAGAGCGAGGCGTCGATTACAGCGCGGCTGCATGCGGAGGTGGAACGGCTGCTGAAGGGATGAGGCGCACTTCCCTTGCCCGCTTCACTGAATCGGGTACACTGAATCTGCCCCACCCAAATGCCGGGATGGCGGAACTGGCAGACGCAGCGGACTCAAAATCCGCCGACCCTTGCGGTCATGGGGGTTCGACCCCCCCTCCCGGCACCAGCAATATGTAATTCATTCAAAACAAATTAGCTGAATACTCGAAGTGTCCGTGTGTGTAATACGTGTGTAGACCACCTTCATCTTATAGATAATGGTTTGCTTACTTCATTCACTAAAAACTTGGGGCGATTAGTTTATTTTCCTTCTGGCCGCTTATCTAAACCTTTTTCCGCGAGGATTGCCGCCAAGTCATCGACATGAAGGCAGTCCACCATGCAAGCCCCATCATTGGTCGGCTGAACTGGCGCGATATTGCCATTGCAATAATCATTCCCAGGCGTCGCGCTATGAAGAACGCCAAACGATACGACGGTGCCTCCGTTCAACTTAACAATCTTGTCTCCGTTCTGCGCTTCTCTGCCATTTCGATAGTGCATAGATGATTCGTTTTGTACCCCAAGTTTTCAAAGGACGACGAATGATTCGCCGATGGGAAAGGGCGACCAAATTTACGGGGCGGTTCCTGAGTCATTTCACGCTAGCAGATTAGTCGCCACCGCCAAGCTATCCCCATCAACGAATCACAAATTCACTAAACCACATTGGCCGGGAATTGCAAGCTGCCGTGAACTATTCCCATGAGTATATGAACTGGAGAACTCCACGCATCTTAACTAAGACATCTAGGGCATTAGAGAGAGTTGTTGGCTTTTCGTGCAGGACGTCATCAGCGGCATCAGCTACTTCGCGAGCAAGCTGTTGATGCGCTTTGTCAATCACGCCGCCAGTTTGGGCCTCGACTAATAAATCGTTCATCGCGACAAATGTCCTAGTCGATTGATAGCCCATCCCCTCCTTTAGAGCTTGTTCGACAGCAGCGCGACTGAGTGCAACCGAGGCCTGTGGCAGTCCGAGGATATAGGTGCGCACCGCCTCACGTAGGTACCCGTTCGTAATTTTGGACGGGATCGTCGCGCATTTCATTTGAGATAGCTCCAAGGTGCGCTGGACATATCCGGAAACTTCATCGATGACATCCCGCGTGTAGCGTTCATCAAGAAACTCCTCAATAATCTCACGCTCGTTTTCAATACATTTTTCGAGGAAATCCAATTTGTTGTCCATAATCGTCTCTCGTGCTTTGACCAAGTGGTCCACTATGACGTTAATGAGTTCGCGCGCGCGTGCAGATTCAGCCCGCTCCTGCTTTGTCAATCTGAAATCATGATCAACTGTCTCGATGAAAGCTTTGACTTTCTCAGATAACATCAACTCAATTTCCATATGTGACTTCCCTCCGCCCTTCGGGGGAATGATACATGCTCATATTCATGGCTTCAAAAATCCACAAGAAAGAAAAGTCCGTGTGTGTAATACGTGTGTGGATACCGCGATTCGTGCTGTTCCTGCGATTCGAGCGGTATTGAAAAATGAATAACTTACATAGAATCAGTGGGGCTTAGAAATTCGCCCCCCCTCCCGGCACCAGGCATCAGGTGGATCTTGGGCTTTCCCCAGAAAAAAATTTGATGGCGCATCGAAGAGCAGGCGGATTCTATTGTGTGCTTGCACGCAAACCTGCCCTGCCGGCTTGACGCGGTGCTCAGAAGCGGATGTGGCGGGGCTTGAGGTGCAGGGACAGGCCGACGTTGTAGGACATTTCGTCGATGCCCGGATTGTTGGGCACCAGAAACGCATTGGAGAAATGAAAGTCGCTGATGCCGGTGCGGATGTCCCATCTGTCATTCAAGCGAAATTGCATGCCGATGCTTTGTTGCAGGGTGAAGTCCTCGTAGGAAGCGTATTCGGACAATGCCTTCTTGTTGAATCCGACCATGCCGGCCTTGATGAGGTAATAGGGCTTCCACCGCTTGCCATTGCGCCAGATCATGCGCAGGCCGATGGGCGAAACGCCGAAGCCTGCAACGGTCTTGTGGGCTGTGCTCAATGGATCGCCGAAGACGTCTGTTTTGGCTGGTTGGCGCAGGATGACAACGGGAAGAATCTCGGCGACGTAATCCATATCCGCTCCGATGAACCTGCCCCAGGAATGGCGATCGTACTCAACGCCTGCGAGGTTGAGATAGCTCCACCACGAGTACGCGAAGATGTGAAAGTGACCGAAGGAGTTCAGGGTTTCATAGATCAGCTCGCTTTCAACCGGCGGCTGATCGCCTTGGATGGCCGCGTTGGCAAGGCTGCCGGGATGCGCGAGACGTGGGGTCCAGACGAGGCCGGTGGTGAGGCGCGCGAAATATGTGGGAAGGCCCGGAATGCGGTAGGGCACCGGATCAGATCGGCTCTGGATCAAGGCAAAATTCGTGTGCTGCATGTTAGCTTCCACGCGGATGGCGAGATGGCGGCTGATGGGTGTATCCACGCCGCCACCGAGCAGAACGGCAAAGGATGCGGTACCGCCCGGGGCTCCTCCGGGGCCCCAGTTGCGATTTAAGCCGATATCCCCGAAGAGCGCATGCGCGTAGAGCAGCTCGCGCCTAAACGTGTGTTCGTACTGGGCTCCGCCCATGATGGCAAGCGCATGCTGCGGAGCGCCGACGTTGCTTCCGTTGAAGCCAGAGACATCGACTTTGAACCGCAGGTGACGCCAGGCTGGCAGGGCCACGGCTGCATCCCATCCGGTCAGGGGAGAGCGCGAACCGGGGGTTCCGTTGAAGGAGTTTGAAATAAAGCTGCCGCCGGCGAAGACCTGGTAGGGCGCGCCTGCTTCGTCTTGAGCAGTCATAACCATGGGCAGCAAAAGCAGCGCGAGCACTGGGCATTGGGAAAGTCGCATTAGCACCTTGTTGGCTTACGGAGTCTACCATCGTAACGGAATAGGCCGGTGAGAGATAACCCGCTTGCTATGGGAGGCGATGTCTGCTGCGAAGGTTGCACCGCTGACTTCAGGCAGGGAGAGGACGGTAGTAGCAGCTGCCGCCGCTGAGGACGGGCGTCCAGAGCGAAAGATCGGCGGGCTGTTCGGCGGAGCCGAGAAGCAGGACGCCGTCAGGGGCGAGGAGGCCGTGCATGCCAGCAAGCAGAGCGAGGCGCGCCTGCTGCGCGAAGTAGAGCATGACGTTGCGCAGCAGGATGACGTCAAAGCGCTCATGGAACGGGAGCGGCGCGACGCAGAGGTTGGCCTGCCGGAAGTGGCAGAGACGGCGCAACTCGGGTTTGGCAATCCAGTCGTCGTCGTGGCAGTCGAAATAGCGAACGATGAAGCGTGCGGGCAGGCCACGATTGATTTCAATGCGGTGGTAGAGGCCCTGGCGCGCGCGCTGGACGACCTCGGAGGCAATGTCAGTGCCTTCGATGCGGATATTCCATGAGGCAAGAAGCGGGAAATGCTCGCGGATGAGGATCGCGAGGCTGTACGCCTCCTGGCCTGTGGAGCAGGCGGCGGACCAGAAGCGAAGGCTGCGCGAGAGGCGACGCGCCTCGATGAGCCTGGGAAGCAACTCGGAGCGCAGCAGCTCAAAGGGACGGCTGTCGCGGAAGAAGCTGGTTTCGTTGATGGTCATGGCTTCGGCGATGGCGCGCTCGAGGAGCGGATCTTTGCTGCGGCGCAGGTGATGGACAAGCCGCTGGACGCTGTTGATGCCATGGATGCGCAACAGATGCGCGAGGCGCGCGTCGAAGAGGTAATCGCGCGAGGGGTCGAGAACATTCTGCGAGTGGTTGAAGACGATCTGGCGCAGGAAGGCGTAGTCCGCGCTGGGGCCGGCGGACATGGCTACACAACCGCCTGGCGGGTGTCGCGGGTTTCGCACTGGCTTCGGGAGACGAGCCGGAGAATCTCCGGCGCGATGGCGGGAAGCGGGAGCACGCGATGCGCGAGGCCCGCGGCAGAGACCGCGCCGGGCATGCCCCATATGGTGCTGGTTTGGCGATCCTGGGCAAGAACGGCGCCGCCATGCGCACGGATGGCGCGACATCCTGCGAGCCCGTCTGAGCCCATGCCGGTAAGAACGACGGCGAGAACGCCTGCTCCGAAGGCGGCGGCGGCGCTGCGGAAGAGCACATCGACGGCGGGGCGACAGTGGTTCTCCGGCGGGGTCTGGGTGAGGTGAAGTGTTGGGAGCTGGCCTGCCAGAGCGGCGGAATGCACCTGAAGGTGCCAGTTGCCTCGGGCGATGTGGATGACACCGGGGCATACGCTTTCTCCCTGGGCAGCTTCGCGCACGCGCATGCGGCAGCACTCGGCGAGGCGCTCAGCGAGCAGCCGGGTGAATAACTCGGGCATGTGCTGGACGACCAGCACGGGAATCGGAAAGCTTGCGGGCAGCGTGGGCAGCAGGACATCAAGGGCAGCCGGGCCGCCGGTGGAAACGCCGATGACGAGCACTGACGGCGCGGGCGAGCAGGGCTGCGCAAGCGGCGAAGCATGCACTACGGAAGGCCAGGACGGCACAGGCGTCTGAAGCGGAGCAGGAGAAAAGGCCGGCTGCTCCAGCACTGCGCCGGTAAGGGCGTGAATGCGCGGAAGAAGCTCGCGGGAGAGCTCGTGGAAGGCGGCTTCGCGGCCGTCCTGCCCGGCGGGCTTGGCGACGTAGTCCGATGCGCCGCCGGCAAGGGCCTCGATGGTGACGCGGGCCCCGCGCTGGGTGAGCGAGCTGCACACGACGACCGGCATCGTGTGACCGCGGGCGCGCAACTGTCTCAGGGTGGCAAGGCCGTCCATGACGGGCATTTCCACGTCGAGCACCACGAGGTCGGGGCGGAGGCTGTCGAGGATTCCCAGGGCCGACTGCCCGTCGGCGGCCGTGCCTGCAACTTCGAGCGCGGGGTCGGCGATGACGACGGAGCGCAGCAGGCTGCGCATAACGGCGGAGTCGTCCACGATGAGAATGCGGGCGCGCCGGACGTGGGGCATGGTTCAGTTCTCCACCAGGTCGAGCATGGCCAGTTTCTCGG
>JAJXXG010000242.1 GCA_021781255.1 Acidobacteriota bacterium | reverse complement strand
AGAGCAGGGAGCGAAGTTTCACTCCCTCGGCCTCCGGTAGTGGGTAGTAACCCATTTTCAGGCGCGCGACATTCCGCATGGATTCACCTCACGTTGGATGTTTTGGTTTTGTGTGATTTAAAGCATAACTTTGCCGTTTGGCAACGTTATGGTTTAAATGAGGTTCATTTGGCTGATTGGAAGAACTATTGGTCACTCATCGAGATGCCCAGGTCCGTCCGTGCTTGGCGAACAGCTGCATTGAGAGTCATCCACTCGCAGCGAAGCCCCTGCGGGATTCGATCAGCAATTCTGGCTGCGGAGGGATAAAGTCCGCGACAGTGGATCTCTGCGGCGATGTCACGCACAGCGTCAAAGAGGAATTTACGCCGGCGCGCGGTTTCAGCCAGGCTACAACGCCGATGTTGTTCAGAAATCCTGCGCCGTACATCCGGGAAGTACTTATTCATGAACCAAACTGTAACCCCGAACTGCGTACAAACGCTGCGCACAGAAGGGACAGGCGTTTGGCCGAGAGCCGACTCCGCCGTTTTTCTCAATTCGGATCTGCGTTCCTCAATGCAGGTGCGGTAGCGAGCCAATATCTGATCGCACAGACGGGGCTCGTGCATTCGCAAGGTAGAGGATGTCGTGCAGCCCAGCCGGCGACTAAGTTCGGTCAAAGTAGGTGCCGAGTCTTCTCCAAGAGCCCGTTCCAGAGTTCGGCGCATGACATCAAAGTGGGCTTGTTTTCTCTTCGCGATTTTCCTGCTGATAGCAGCGCACAGATCGGGAAACTTCTGCTGTATATATCCATCGTTTGAATACCCAAGGCGACCGGCTATGTGGTGAACAGATGCGGGCTCTTTCGATTTGAGGGATTCTTCGAGGATCGCCGGATTCACGAAATCTGCAGTGGTCACGGAACTGAGTCGCAGAAAATCCTCCAGGAACTGGAGATTTCGATGAAGGATCCAGTTGACTTGCGCCGCCGACCAAACCTCGTAGACCAAGCCAACCGTCGCCGCGTAATTCTCGCCAGGAATGCATCGCCACTTCTTCCCATCGTCGCGAGAATAACGATTGGGACTCCGTCTTGCGAGGGCTTCGAGGTCTTCCTCTGTCTTGCATTCGATCCAGCCGGCAGATCCGTCTCGAAGCACAAAATAGTCGGAAGTGTGCATGAGCGAAAGGCGTCTGCCATTTGCCGCGCAATAGGAGAGTGGAATCGATGGCGGCTGGTCGTAGTACTCGAGAACCGCAGAATCGTGTTCCGCCTCGTAAATGAAGGGCAACTCGACGCGGTGGCTCTCAAACTGAATGGTGACGCCCATTTTCCGGCTCGGAAAACGCCCGGCGACATTCCGGCGACCGCCTCCGACGCAGCGCGTGGGCCGCCCAGACCGGATCGCGGCAATCGCCTCACGCGCGGCCTGGGTCAATCTGAGCCGGGAGCACCAGTCGCAAAAATCAGCGTCGTCGAGCGATTTCCCTCCTTGACCGGAGGATATGAGAACCCGTGAACCTAATTTCGGGCCCGTGAATTACGCTCGTTTTTCCGCGCCAACGTGTATCTGCGGCCGGCTTCAGACAATAGCGTCTGGAAAGCACGGCCATTATGGATTGCCCTTTCCACGTCTTCTGCCAGGCTTTCAGGAACGTAAACTGCGAACCGACGGCTTCCCTTGCGTCCATACAATGCGTAGCTGGAATGCCTCTGACCGGATTCACAGAGCTGACAGCGCTCCCGAATGCAAGGACTCTTCCGCAGGGACAGCGATCCAAGCGCCACTGGCCAGAGCTTTCGAACCTCCGCTTGGAACCAAGTTCTGACTTGCTCCGCTGTCTCCGCGCGCTTCATGTATGGGTGCATATTCTCACACATGCATAGGCTATGCAAGAACGCCCAACGCAGGGGAAACGCTTTGGTTACGAGTGTGAGACTCAAAGAAGCGCCGGGAGAGCTGCCGTCTGCTCGATCGTATACCCGATGGTGCTGTACCCCTTCAATCTGCGCTCATACATTCTTGCCAGCATCGGAACGCCGTTGTCCACGTAATCATAAACTTGGACCACGCATTTGTTGTCGTGGAGCCGATGCAGGCGGCCAACGTACTGCTGCAGGGTGCCCTTCCATGAGATCGGCACAGCGAGGAACAATGTGTCCAGGCGCGCATCATCGAACCCCTCTCCGATATAGCTTCCCGTAGCCAGTATCACGCGCGATTCAACGTCTGGTACGGCCGCCATGGCCTGCGCGATCTGCCGGCGTTGCTTTTTGCCCATGCCGCCCTTCAAGACAAATACGTGTTTGACGGTGCCGGAGAGCTTCGCTGCGAAATACTGTAGATGTTCCGTCCTGCCGGTCAAGAGCAGCGGCGACCGCCCCGCCTCTATGGCTCTTACAATGTCGCGTGCGATCATTTCGTTGCGACATGCATCATTTGACAGCGCACAGTAGACATCCTGAATTGTCACCTCGGCAAGTTCGGGCGGCATCTTAAACTCGGTGTGACGAGGAATGACCCTGTGCTCGAATGGGTTCGTTTTCGTCATTGCCTTGGCGCTCATGCCGAACCGGACAGGACCACACTGCATGTAAGTGATCGGATGATGCCCATCTTTCCTTGTTGGCGTAGCGGTGAGGCCAACGACATATTTGGCTTTCACCTGCCTCATCACCTGCTCAAATGTGAATGCAGAGATGTGGTGGCACTCATCGACGATAACCTGGCCGTATTCGGCAACGAGGTCTTTTACAGCATCCTTCTGGTACAGGCTCTGAATGACCGCAACATCGATGTGGCGCGTCCGGTGCATCTTGCCGCCGCCAATGTGCCCAATCGAGTTTGCAGGAGAGTTCAGAAACATGGCCAGCCGCTCCTGCCATTGATCGAGAAGTTGCTGACGATGAACAAGAATCAAGGTATTGACCTTGCGCTTTGCAATTAACCACGCGGCCACGGCAGTCTTTCCAAAGGCCGTCGGAGCAAAGAGGATTCCCTCGTCTAGGCGCCGATCCCTCGAACGGCCTCCTCCTGGATTGGCCGAAGTTGACCATCGAATTCCGCAGAAATCGGAGTACCTGCGAA
>JAJXXG010000873.1 GCA_021781255.1 Acidobacteriota bacterium | reverse complement strand
TGCGCGCCACCGGGAAGTACCCCGTCCGCGTGCGCACGGTAAGCTGGTGCATCCCCTGGGCCTGCGCCGTCACCTGCACCCGCCGGAAGCCCGGCTCGCTGCTCGGCTTGGTGGAGCGATACCCAATCGTGTACTGGCTGCGGATATCCCGTGCCACCTCGGCCGCAATCTGGTCCACCTGCTCAATCGAGCGCGGAAAGAACGCAATCCCGCCCGTCTCCGTCGACAGCATCTCCAGCGCCCGCCGCGCATGCCGCACCTCCGAGCGCGACATCTCATCGCCAAACAGCAGCCCAATCGAGTAGATCACCGGCCCTGAGAGCTGCTGCACGCGCCGGATCGTCTGCTCCAGCGTCAGCGTCGAGGCGTTGTCCTCGCCGTCGGTAATCAGAATCAGCACCTGTTTGGGCCGTTTGCCGTCCGCCACCAGCTTGTCCGCCGAGGCCACCACCGCGTCATACAGCGCCGTGCCGCCCCGCGACTCGATATGCGAAAGCCCGTCGCGCAGCTTGTTCACGTTCGCCGTAAAATCCTGGTCAATATAGGCTTCGTCAGAGAAGTTCACCACAAACGCCTCGTCCTGCGGATTCGAGGCTTCAATCAGGTCCAGCGCGCTCTTGTTCACCGCCGGCCGCTTCTTCGACATCGATCCCGAGTTGTCCACCACCAGCCCGATAGACACCGGCAGGTCCGTGTGCTGAAAGCTCAGGATGCTCTGCTGCACGCCGTCCTCAAACACCTGAAAGTTCTGCTTCTTCAGGTCCTGGACCAGCCGGGTGCCATCCAGAACCGTGGCGTTCAGCACCACCTCTTCCACGTCCGTGCGCAGCACGTAGCCGCCACCCTCCTTGGGCAAGGGGGCTCCAGTCGTGGTGGCGGGCGCGCCAGCGTCCGGCGAGCGCACCGGGTCGGTGTCCACGGTCAGCTGGGGAGCCTGCCCCGTGGACGCACTTGGGCTCGGCTGGCTGGGCGGTCGTTGCGCGCCCAGCGTCAGCGTCGATGCACAGATCAGAATGGCGAAAGCAGCGTTATTGCAAAGGCGCATAGTAGCCGGTGCGGGAGTGGACCGTAAGTGGTGGCAACCCCGCGGGTGGATCGAGCTTCACCTTCACTTTACGCCACTTGCCGTCGGGGGTCAGGTCTTTGGGCCTGTAACCCAGAACATATTGGTTGCGCAGCTCGGTTGAAATCTTCTCCGCAATGTCGCCCATCTCTGACAGGTCATCCACCTTGTAGAGCCGTCCCCCCGTCTCTTCTGAGATATCGTTCAGCAGAACCGGCCCCGCGCGCTCCTCGGGCGTCGGCGCGTACGGATCAAAAATTCCGATCGAGTAGATCTCCACATCCGCCTCCCGCACCCGCGCCCTTACCTCGCTCTCCGTGTAGCGGGAGCGGTTGTCGCCACCGTCCGAGACCACCAGCAGCGCCTTGCGATCGTGCCGGGCCTCCTTCATCTTGCCCAGCCCGTAGTAGATGGCGTCCAGCAGAGCCGTGCGATGCCCGCTGCGCACCGTGGCCAGCCGCGCCTGGATGTCCTCCACCGAGTTCGTGAAGTCCTCAATCAGCTCCGGCCGGTCATTGAATCCAATCACGAAAAACTCATCCTCCGGGTTCGCCGTCTTGATGAACTGCAGAATCGACTCCCGCGCCCGAATCAGCTTCGACGTCATCGACCCCGAAAGATCAAAGATGATCCCGATGGAAACCGGCGCATCCTCGCTGGCAAAGCTCGTAATCTTCTGCTTGTTGTTGTTTTCAAAAACCTGAAAATTCTCCTGCTCCAGCCCCGTCACCAGCCGATTCATCGGGTCCGTCACCGTCACCGGAATCAGCACCAGGTCCACGTTCATCCGGATCAGCGATCCCGGCCGCGCCTTCAGCGCCTCCTTGCCGGTCAGCGGCGGCGCTTCGGCCCCCGCCGGAGCCTTCTGCCCCGGTGTCGTCTGCGCAGGCGGCGGCACATGCACCTTGTTCAGTTGGTCCACCTGCGCCCGGCCCAGTGATCCGCCCAGCGATGCCGCCAGCACGCACGCCCACAGCCGGCCCGTCAGCCGCAGGATGGGATGCCATTCCTGTCTCATGCGCCGCATCGCAAGTACCCTCATGCCCTGTACCCAAAGAAGGTTGAAGGCGATATTAGCACGCCCGGCAATTCTGCCCGTTTCACTCGTCCGCTCTATGCGCTGGCTTACTCTCCGCGGCCCTTGCGCCCTGCCACGCTGCGTCGCTGGGATACAATCGAGCCTGAACGCGCCGGGCACCGTCGGTAGCAACGTGCGGGGAAGCCGGACGCTGATTCCGTTCATTCAACGGGAGTTCAACCTCAGCATGGCCACCGTCTATCCATTTCGCGCCTGGCGTTACAACCCCTCGGCAGTCCGGCTGGAAGACGTCGTCACCCAGCCCTACGACAAGATCTCTCCGGCCATGCAGCAGGCCTACTACCAGCGCAGCCCATACAACCTGGTCCGCATTATTCTTGGCCTGCCTGAACTATTCGACGCCGAGCGGGGTGAAAGTGTCTACACCCGCGCCGCCCGCGATTTCAGTGCATGGAAAGAGCAGGGCGTTCTTGTTCAGGAGAAAACTCCCTGCATCTTCGCCTACGCCCAGCGCTTCCGCGTCCCGGGCACCGGCATCGTCAAGGAGCGCCGCGGCTTCATCGCTCTCGGCAAGCTCCACGACTACTCCGAGCAGGTCGTCTTCCGCCACGAGCACACCCTCTCCGGGCCCAAGAGCGACCGCCTCAATCTCCTCAAGGCCACCCATGCCCACTTCGGCCAGATCTTCATGCTCTATTCGGATCCCGCCCGCAGCGTCGAAAGCATCCTCTACGACGGTGCCGGCCCCGCCGAAGCCGAGGTTACCGATGAGTACGGCGTACAGCATCGCATCTGGCGCATCAGCGACCCCGCCACCATCCGCCTGCTCACCACCGCCATGGCCGACAAAAAGCTCATCATCGCCGACGGCCACCACCGCTATGAGACCGCACTGAACTACTCCCGCGAACACGCGCCCGCCGCCCCGGCGCCATCCGAGCGCGTCACCAGCCAGTTGCCCCAGCCGCCTTA
>JAJXXG010000035.1 GCA_021781255.1 Acidobacteriota bacterium | reverse complement strand
CTCGCCGGCGCTAATCGAGGTGACAGCATTGCCGTCCTGGTCAAACATTTTGATCGAGGGCCAGCAATTCGTTGCCGGAGCACAATCCACGGCAATCTGGATGCGGACTTTTCCTCTGCCATCCACTACATCAAATTCACGCGCCGTGATCTTCTCCGCGCTGTTAGCTATATTTCCAGCCGATGAGCATGCGACGGCGTAAATCACTCCAAGGAGTGCGGCCAGTGCAACGCCGGCGGCGGCGACACGTTTCAGCCGCCTGTTATCGCGCTCCAGTTTTTCCAGCCGCTCTGCAAATTCTTTGTCTGTCATATTCAACCTCTCTGCGCCCGGACTCTGCCCCCCGTGGAGCAAGTTTACCATTCCCCCAAAATTCCTGAGCAGTCCTCAGTGGTGTGCAGGCGGACGATGACCAGCCACTGCCTGAAATTCCGCACAAATGATGTCTACTGGTTTTTTTCGGCAGCGCGGTTGGCGGCTCGCGCCTGCTTCATGATCTCGCCGTAGCCTTCCTTATCAAAAGGCGGACAGCCGGTGGGGAATTGACCCATCTCATTCTTCTTTGAGCGCATGAGGTAGGTACAGTAGGAAAGCGTCTTGCAGGTGTGGAGCGGATCGAGTTCGGCCTTTTCCAGCGTCACCCGCGGGAGATCAGGATATGCCAGCGCCGCGCGGCCCAAGCCTGCCAGCGTGGTGCGGTGCTGTTTGATGTTGGCCGCTGCCGCGTGAATCAGGAAGTGGCGCAGCCAAGTGTAACCCGTTCCCACCACGGCCAGGTCGGGATAAGCGTTCTGGATTTCCGCGGTGGCGGAAAAGTGCCGTGCCACACCCAGCAACGGATGCTCGGGCGTTTCGTAGTAGCCTTCGTTCGGCTTGTCAAAAGGGCGGCCGAGGTGAGGGTTGGCGTAAGGGATTCCGAGGGAGACGTTCAGCAGACGCACGCCGGACTGCTTGAGCCAGCCAATAAACTTGATGGGCTCCGAGAGGTCCATGCGGTAAGGATCGTTTGGGTCCGTGCCGAAGCCGTAATTGTAAGGCGCCGGAAAAGTGCGCGGGACTCCCACGGAATCTTTACTGCCCACGGCATAGGGGACACCGTCGTAAACGCCCAGCCTTACCGCAAGCAGAAAATCGTCGCCAACGTGCCGGCGGATCTTTCCCGCAACGTTCAGCGTGAATCGGGCACGGTTTTCGAGCGGGCCGCCGTATGCGCCTTGGCGAGTGCGGGCGCCGATCAGCTCAGAGAGCAGATACCCGTGCGTCATCTTGAGATCGACGCCGTCGAAGCCAAGCTCGCGGGCCAGCGCGGCGGCCTGGACAAAGCGGTCTTCAAGCTCCGCAAGGTATTCGTCAGTGGCAAGCTCCGGCGGAGTTTCCCGCGGTGGCAGGCCCTCGCGGTCGACCAGTGGGTACAAATCCAGCACCGGATGCCGGGAAGCCACCTTCTGCTTTTCGAAAGAGTAGCGGCCGGAATGGGTGAGCTGCAAAACCGCGACGAAATCCTCGCAGGTGCCGAATTCCTTCTGGTGCGCCTCGCGGCACGTTTCCAGAAGTTCCTTCAATCGCTTTGCTGAGCCGGGATGGATCCAGAGTTGCCGAGGGTTGGCCCGGCCTTCCGGAACCACCGCGCAGGCTTCAAACCAGATCAGCTTGGCCCCGCCCGCCCCAAAACGCCGGTAGCGGCGCACGGTCAATTCGCCGGGATTGCCGTCGAGGTCGCCGTCGCAGCCCTCCATGGGATGGATGGCGAAAGAATTTCCAATCCGCCAGGTTTTGCCGCCGAGGCTCTTGATTTCAACCGGCCGCGCAAGAATGCTGCGGATTTCTTCGCAGTCCTCGACGAGAGGAATGTCAACACCCAGCTCCGCGGCGTGCGTGCGAAGGTCGGCAAGGCTTCTGTAGTGGAAGAATTGTATTGGCACTAGAGTATCGTGTCAGACGATTCCCGTGCGGTGTCCCGTTCCGTTTTGCCCCGTGTCTTGCGGCCTGCCTGTCGCAGCGCCGAGTGGATGGAAAGGAACTCGCCCACATTGTCCAAAGTCAGCAGCCCAACCAACCGTCCATCCTGCACGACCGGAAGCGAGCGGCAATTGCATTCCCGAATCATAACCAGAGCCTGCTCCAGCCGCAAGCGTGGATCGACGGTGGCAATGTCGCGGCGCATGCAGTCCCGCACTCGCAGGTCCGGTCCGCCCTGCGCAAGGCCCTTGGTCATGTCCTCGCGGGTGAGCATGCCCAGAACGTGGTCGCCGAAGACGACCGGGAAGTCTTCGCGCCATCCCGCCAAAATGTGCCCGGCTGCGTCGGCCAGTGTGTCGTCCGGGCGAAGCGTGTGAAAATCACGCAACATCACATGCTGCACGGGGATATCGCCCACCGAAATGTGCATCCTGGCTGCAGAGGCTTCCTGTTCCGCGCCACTCCACACAAACAGCGCAATAAAGATCAGGAAGGGGTCGCTGAAGAGACCGGCCAGGCCAAAAATGCAGGCAATGCCCTGGCCGATGCGGGCGGAAATCCGCGTGGCCCGTCCGAACTCAAGCCGCCGGGCCAGCAGTGAGCGCAAAACCCGGCCGCCGTCCATGGGAAACGCCGGGATCATGTTGAACGCAACCAGCCAGAGATTGACGATCATCAGCTTGTTCAGAAAATTCCCGCCGAACCACTCGAACTGCCCGAAACTGATTCCTCCTCCGGCCGACACGATCACCACGTAGAGCAAGGCGGCGATGCCGACGTTTACTGCCGGACCGGCAAGCGCAACCCAGAGCTCCTGCATGGGATCGTCAGGCATACGCTCAAGCCGTGCCAGGCCTCCGATGGGGAGCAGCGTGATGTCGCGCGTCCGGACGCCAAAACGGTGGGCCGCCAGAGCGTGGCCAAGCTCGTGCAGCGTGATGCAGCCAAAAATGACCAGAACAAACACAGCTCCATAGAGCGCTGTGATGAGGTTGTGCCCATGCGACCAGTTCATGAAAAGGATAAAGAAGATGAGGACCCAGAAAGTCACATGAACGTAGAGGCCGATTCCTGCTACCTCTCCGATTTTCCAAGACCAACGCATATTTTCCGTACTTGT
>JAJXXG010000071.1 GCA_021781255.1 Acidobacteriota bacterium | reverse complement strand
TCGACCCGGGATGGGCGCGGCGGCTGTGCTCGGGATCAATTCTGCAGTTTGTGACGCGTGAGGAGTTTTACCAGAACGATATACCCAGCCTCGGCTTCTACGGGCACCGGGAGTTCGCCATCCAGAACTACAGTTGCCCGGCAAGTCCGTTCATCATGTTTCTGCCGTTTATCGCGCTGGCGCTGCCGGAGGACTCAGCCTTCTGGACGGCGAAGGAGAACGACGGCATGTGGCCGGAGCTGGGCAGGGGTTCGCGAAGGACCGTTCTGGAGAAACCGGGCCTGGTGCTGGTGAATCACGGATTGAGCGGAAGCTCGGAGATCGTGTCCGGCAAGATATACGACGACGATCCAAATTACGCGAAACTGGTCTTCAACACACACTTTCCGTGGGAGGACCGCGATGCCGATGGAGGCACGGCGCAGGAGTACACCTTCCGGTCGCTGGATCCGCGTGATCTGAAAGGCGTTGATATCAACTTCTATCTGACGGGCCGAGCGGTGGACAACCAGGCGGCGAAGAATGCGGGATTCACAGGCGCACAGAGTACCATCTTCAATGGTGTACGCGACGGAGTGCTGTACCGCCAATTGATTCTGCGTAAGCCGCCGAACAACGGAGTTGGCTATATCATCGACCTGGCCGAGATTACAGTACCGGGAGGCGTGGTGCGCGTGGACCGCTGCCGGCTGGCCTTCGAACACGAGTTGACGCTGGGGCACTTTGGATTGCCGCACACAAACGGCGCCCGAGCCCAGATACGTGCATTTGAGACGGCGGGCGGGCAAGGTATCACAGCGAAGATTCCCGGTCGGCAACTGGCGCTGATTTCCTACGCAGGATGGGATGAGATTGCGCCGCTTGTACATCGCGGGTTTAACGCGGAAGCCGACGAAAGCACCGTATTGCACGTGCGGCGGCGGCGCACGGAAAAGAATCCTGCGATGGATCTGATGATTACCGCAATGCTGCACAAGACCGACGACAGCGAGTGGACGCCGGAAGAACTATACCCGATAAAAAACATCCGCATGATGGATGTGACACCGTCGGGATCGGTGCTGGGCGCCGAGCTTACGTTGGGCGATGGCACGGTGCGGGTGGTGGATTTCAAGGATCTGGATGGATTCAAGAGCTGCTGACTGGATGCAGTGCTCCAGGCAGTTCCAAGCCGTAACCAGGCTCTGAGCCGATGCAAAATCGGCACTGCCATGCGGCGCATGAGCCAATTGTGCCTCTTCACCCATGATGGAAACTGTACTGCGCGCTAATCCGGGGCCGTAAAGTAACAACGGCTCGGATTAGCGCCAGACTGAGCAGCCATCCAGACAGCTCGGCTGTAAAACAGCCTATGCAGCGATCGTCCGGCGCAAGATCTAAATCTCCGCACCCGGAATCCTTACCTTCCTGTCTTCCGCGCAGGAGGTGTATATGCTGCGCACCAGTTCAAGGGCGCGGTAGCCTTCAATACCTGAAGATGCCGGAGTGCGGCCGGTTTCACAAGCCTGGCCGAAGTCGGCAAGCTGTCGCTCAAACGGCGTGAGCGAGATGGCCATGGGGTCGGAGGCGCCGGACTTTGCCTGCTGTGTGACGGGCGCGGGTTCGCCTGCATCGTCCTTGACATCCCAGGCTGTCAACTGGTCGCCGGTGACGATGGCGCTGCCCTTTGTGCCGTGAATCTCAATACGCTCCGGATAGCCGGGCCAGAGCGCGGTGGCAGCCTGAATGACGCCGAGCGCGCCGGAGGCATAGCGCATGGTGGCGCAGAGCAGGTCTTCGGACTCCATTTTGTGAATGGCCCCGAGCCGCCAGTAACCGAAGACCTCATCGACAGGGCCGAACAAGTGCAGCAGCACATCGATCTGGTGTATAGCCTGGCTGATCAGCGCACCACCCCCCTCACCGGCCCAGCTTCCCTTCACCGGGCGTGCATAGTAATCATCGGTGCGGTACCACTTCACGTATGCATCAGCCTGCAGAATGGATCCGAGCCGTCCGGCATCGAGCGCACGCTTGAGGAACAGCGTGGAATCATCAAAGCGATGTTGACTGACAACGCCAAGTTGGATACCGGCAGCACGCGCTGTCCGGATCATCGCAGCCGCAGTCTCCACGTCGACAGCCATGGGTTTCTGCACCAGCACGTGCTTGCGGTTGTCGGCGGCGAGCTTAACCGCTTCCAGACGGTAGGCGGGAAAGGTGCAGACATCGAGAAAGTCGACATCGGCGCGCGCGCTAAGATCTTCGGGAGTAGCCACAAATTGCGCTCCAAAAGCCTCGGCAAATTTGCGCCCCTTCTCCACGCTGGCGTTGGTGCAGGCCACGATGCGGAAGCCGATGTTCTGATAGGCCTGGGCGTGCTTCCACGCGATGGCTCCTGTGCCGATAATGCCCACGTTCATAGCTTGGGTTCTCCAGTGACTCTCAATTCCTCAACGGTTCATCATAAATAAAGCGCGGGCGCCGGAGGATGCCGGCGCCCGCGGGTTTGAGAACCTTGCTGGAAGGTTCTCTGCTAGAAGATGACCTTGACAGAGCCCTGGAAGACGCGGGCCGCCAAAGCAGGAATATTAGCGAGGCTGGAACCACCCGCGGTGGAGGTAATTGTACCGAAGCTGCCTCCCGTCGGATTGCTCGAGCCGGGGTTGTTGAAGCTGGGATGGTTGAGGACGTTGAAGGCCTCAAGGCGGGTGTCAATCGACCAACGTTGAGTGATCGCCCAGATGCGCGAGATCTGCGAATCGAACTGGAAGAACATGGGGCCGTTGACAGCGTTCCTCTGCAGGTTGCCGTAGGTGCCGAGGGCTTCCTGAGGGGAGCAGGTTGACTGCGTGAAGCAGAAGGCCGCGGGGTTCAAGTAGCCGCGGTTGGTTTGGGTTGTGGCTCCGGTTCCGCCCTGGATCTTGACCTCGTGAACGGGGCTTACGCCGGCGACAGCATTGGGGCGGTCGTTTCCGATTGCGGTGAGAGAGATGTCAGAGCCGTCGGTGACATTGATGGTAGCGCCGCTGGTGATGTGGAAAAGTGGCGCGAGCACCCAGCCGTTGACCATGAATCCGGTAAGGCCATGCAACGACTTAA
>JAJXXG010001140.1 GCA_021781255.1 Acidobacteriota bacterium | reverse complement strand
GCTGCTGACGCCAGAACTCGGAAACGTCCTTGTCGAATCGACAGAGACCTTCTGCACGGAAGAGTCCAGCAACCAGGTGCAGGCATTCTTCGCAGCGCATCCGGTCGCTTCCGCAGATCAGGGCGTCAAGCATGCAGTTGAAAGAATCAAAGGCTGCATCGAACTGCGTTCCACCCAGGAGACGAACTTGAACACCTGGCTCGCTGCGCAGGCGGGCAACTGATCGCAGACCCGTTGCAGGCCGGATGAATTTCTCGCGCGATGGTCGCAAGCCGGCACAACGAAAAACTCCCTCGCCACGGTTCGCGTGGTGAGGGAGCCTTTTCGTTGTGCGACGTTCTTCAGGTCGCTCCGGCTACTCCCGGGAAGCCTGAAACTGAATGACAAGCTGCACATCCATCGGAACAGCCTCGCCATCGAGGGTGGCAGGAGCAAAGTGGAAATCGCGCACTGCTGCCAGCACGCGAGCATCCACCGTTGGATTCACTGACTGGAGCATCTTCACGTTCTGGGTTGAACCTTCTTGATTCACCTTGAGGCTGACGACTGCTTTTTGCAAGCTCAGATCCTCATCGGCGAAATCCGTAGTGGCAACGACGATCTTGGGGTTTGAAATCAATTTGGGTGCAATCACGCCCGTGCTGATGCGGCGGGCAGGGTAACTACCATTGACATCGGTTGCGGTTGGGGCTGCCGCAGGAGACGGCAGCGCGGTTGAACTCGCGTTGGTCGCCTCCATCGTGACACCCTGGCCGTTCGTGCGTGTCTGCGCGTGGAGCAGCACGGTGGAGAAAACAAGAATGCTAACAAGAGACTTGCGCATGATTTACTCTCCAATAGGTCAAGAGTGACCATCACCAATTTAGCTAATTATCGATTTAATTGTCAACTAAATATTTTATTTGATTTATTTTCATGAATTTAAAATAAGACCTTCGACGGTTTTTCATCGCAATGTGCAAATTGCAATTCATCTAAGACGCTGAGATGCCCGCCACATCTTCACGTGTCCCCTTGAGTGCCTTGTCTGATCTGCAATCAAGAAAGTCGTCTTGATATCCACAACTGCGGGTTCTCAGTTGATGCGCCCGGATTCGATACCATGAAGAGATGCCGCGATTCCCTGCCGGTCAAAACCTGCTCATTGATGCCGACGACACGCTGTGGGAGAACAACATCTATTTCGAGCGCGCAATTGCTGCGTTCATCGGCTATTTGAATCACCACAGATACACGGGCGCCGAGGTGCGGAAAGCTCTGAATGAAGTGGAGCGGGAGACGATCCTGGCTCACGGTTACGGGCTCAGCAGCTTTACGCGTTCCCTGGTCCAGTGCTTTGAGCGGCTCAGCACTGAACCCGTGACAGAGGACAAGCGTCGGCGGGTTGTGGGCTTTGCAGAGGCCATCGCCGACCAGGAAATTGAGCTGCTGCCAGGCGTGGCAGAAACGCTTGAAAAGCTTGCCGCACGCCATCGCCTGATACTTATGACCAAGGGCAACCATGCGGAGCAGGCAGACAAGCTGGCACGCTCAGGGCTGGCGCAGTATTTCACCGCTTCGGAGATCGTGGCGGAAAAAGACCCGGCAACTTATCGTTCAGTGATCGCGCGCCATGAACTCAAGCCGCACACAAGCTGGATGATCGGGAATAGCCCGAAGAGCGACATCAATCCTGCACTCGCGGCCGGGTTACACGCGATCTTTCTCTTTCATAAGGACACCTGGGTACTGGAGCACACAGAGATCGCACAGGCTCCGCCGTCCCAGCAACTGCTGGAACTCGACTCGTTTGCAAAGCTCGCCGAGATCTTTTAACCGCCGGGCAAGGGCGACGCCCGGGCCACGGGCCGTCAAACCTGGCCTGGCGCGGTGATCCTTTGGGCACGCCCGCCTTACCGACCTGCGCGTGCTTTTTCATGGCGTCGAATTGCGGATCTTTTCTCTTCCCATCGGATGGGACTATACTCGCATTGCGTTTGAATGGTTCCCCGATCCGCAGGCTGTAATTCTGCAGAAGACGCAGATGGCACTTTGGCTGCTTTCCGGATGACCAGCGTATTCTGGCTTGCAGTTGTGTATGCTGCATCCTGACGGAGCCGGCATCGCCTGGCATTCAGGCTGGCGGCCATTCCGCAAGTCCAACCATTGCACGGCTAAGGAGGAAGGCATGCCCGGCCACCAGCCACCGCACAAGGAACTACCCGAAGCTTCATCCACCCCTGTGAACAAGGGCATTACGCGTCGCGGCTTCTTGAAAGGCGCCGGCATCACCGCAGCAGGAACCGCGCTGCTGGATGGTGTGCACGGTCTGCAGCAGGAAGCCCACGGCGCCACGACGAGAGACGTCAAGGAGTACGGTCCCGAGGCGTTTCCCGTGACTTTGAACATCAACGGTACGGAACGCGCGCTCCACGTTGAACCGCGCACCACGCTGGCGGAGGCTTTGCGCATCGGGCTGGGCATGACGGGCACCAAGATCAGCTGCGATCGCGGCGTTTGCTCCAGTTGCA
Source organism: Acidobacteriota bacterium (assembly GCA_021781255.1). The sequence goes on along the minus strand of JAJXXG010001140.1, from coordinate 9,999 downwards.
CTGTCTGGCTGGATAAGATGCCCGTGAACAGTTGCATGACTCTCGCCGTCGACGCAATCGGGCACCACGTAACGACCATTGAAGGACTCTCGAACGACAGCGAAGTGCATCCGGTACAGGCCGCCTTTGTGCGGCATGACGCGATGCAATGCGGCTTCTGCACGCCGGGTATGGTGATGAGCTGCGCGGCCCTGATCGAGCGGAATCCTCATCCCACTGAGGTAGATGTGCGCGTGGCAATCAGCGGCAATCTCTGCCGCTGCGGCACCTATCCCAAAGTCTTCGCGGCCACTCTGGACGCGGCTGGCCAGCACGCGAGCAAGGCGTAGGAGGACAATTCCATGGCGACCCATACTTCGCACTCCATTCCAGATGCCCTTCTGAGTGCTGCCGCTGATACGACCGATGCGTCGATGAGAACGGCCACGATGCCCATCGGCATTCCCGGCTTCACGCTGCGTGAGGAACAGCGCACCATGCCCGCTTCGGAGCCGCCGGTTTGGCCGATCAACAAGGATCTCTCCTACGTAGGCAAACCGCAGGAGCGCTGGGACGGCGCTGCCAAGGCGGCCGGCCGCGCCCGTTACACGGCGGACGTGCAACTGCCGGGCATGCTCTATGCGCGTTTTGTCAATTCGACCGTGCCCCACGCCAAGGTTCTTTCCATCGACACCTCGGCCGCAGAGAGTTTTCCCGGTGTAAAGAGCGTGCATGTGATCGAGAAACTGCTGGGCGGCGCCGTGCTGCGCGACCCCGCGCTCGAGCAGAACCGCTATCCACTGGTGCGCTACGTAGGCCAGCCCATAGCTGCCGTAGCGGCCACCTCCCCCCAGGCCGCCGAAGACGCCGCTGCCAAGATCAAGGTCACTTACGAGACGCTGCCGTTTGTCGTGGACATGAATCTGGCGCGCGAGCAGAATGCGCCGCTGGTTTTTCCTGGGGCTGCTGACCAGGCGGGCACCGCGGGCGGCGGAGGCAGCGCCAGCGGCATTCCGCAGACAGGAAACGTGCACGGCCCCGCCGTGCGCAAACAGGGCGATGCTGAGCAGGGCTTCAAGGAAGCCGATGTGATTGTGGATGCACACTACACCACGCAGGTGCAGACGCACTCTGCGCTGGAAACGCATGGCGTAGTCGCCGACTGGAAGCCAGACCTGCTCACTGTCTACGCTTCCACGCAGGGCACGGCAAGCGTGCGCGAGGAACTGGCCGCTTACTTTCAGTTGCCCATGTCCAAGGTTCGAGTTATCACGGAGTTCATGGGCGGCGGCTTTGGCGCCAAGTTCGGCGCCGGCAATCCCGGCGTTGTGGCGGCCACGCTTTCACGGAAGGCCGGCGCACCAGTCAGGCTGATGCTGGACCGCCAGGAGGAACATCTCTCAGTCGGCAACCGTCCCAGTTCAGATCAGCGACTGCGCATCGGCGCGAAGAAAGATGGCACCATTACCGCCATTCAGCTCATCAGCTTTGGCACCGCCGGATGCGGAACCGGGGCGGGTTGCGCCGGCCCTGCCTCGAATCTTTACAAGTGGGCGACGCTGCACGTGGAGGAAAACGACGTCTTCATCAACGCCGGCCCCGCCGCGGCCTTCCGCGCTCCCGGCCATCCGCAGGGCGCCTTTGCACTGGAGCAGTCCATCGACGAGTTGGCCGCCCGTCTCAACATGGACTCGCTGGACCTACGTGACCGCATCGATGAAAATCCTGTGCGCCGCGTGCAGCGCCAGATCATTCGCGACAGTGCGATCTGGAAGTCGCGCAACCCGCGCGCGAATGCAGATGCCGGCCCGATCAAACGCGGCATCGGACTCTCGCAGTCCATCTGGTACAGGCATCTCACCATGGATTCAGCCGCTGAGGTACGCGTGCATAAGGACGGCTCGGTCGAAGTCCTCTCTGCCGTGCAGGATATCGGCAGCGGCATCAAGACCGTGCTTGCGCAGATTCTGGCCGAGCAGTTCGGCGTGCCGCCGGCTCAGGTAGAAGTCAAGATCGGCGACACAAATTACCCAGTCGGCCCCAACTCGGGCGGCAGCGTAACCACTGCATCCTTAACTCCCGCGGTGCGCGACGCGGCCTGGCAGGCTGCGCAGAAGTTCCTCACCAGCGTGGCTCCCGCGCTCGGGGCCAAGGCCAGCGACCTTACGCTGACGGACGGGATGGTACGCAGCACCTCCGGCAAGTTCCAGCCCATCTCCTTCCGCAGCGCGGCGGCCAAGATGGATACCAATCAGGTTTCCGCGCAGTCAAAGCGCATTCCCGACTACGACCCCAAGAAGTACGACACTTACGGCGGCGTCGATGTGGCCGAAGTGGCCGTGGATACGGAGACCGGGCGCATTCACGTCAAGCATGTCCTGGCCGTGCACGATTGCGGCCGACCTATGAATCCTGCTGGGGTCATCAGCCAGATCAACGGCGGCGTAATCCAGGGCATTTCCTACACGCTGTTCGAGCACCGGCTGATCGACCCCAACTACGGGATCATGGTCAACTCCAACCTCGACAAGTACAAGATTGCCGGTTCGTATGAAGTTCCAAAGATTGAGGTGCAACTCACCGAGTCCTACATCGGGCAAAGCTCGACGGATGCCTCGGGCATTGGCGAAGCCGCAGGCATCATCTCCGCCGGAGCCGCCATTGCCAACGCCTTCTACAACGCCACCGGAGTGCGTATTCGCCAGTTGCCCATGACGCCCGCCGTGGTGCTTGCAGCCCTCAACCAGCCCCAACCACAGATGGAGGCGCTATGAATTCGTTCTCACTTGCCGATTGCTCCACCGTAGAGGCAGCGCTCTCGCAGTTGAAAAACGGCGCTGTGGTGAAAGCGGGCGGCGTGGACCTGCTGGACCGGATGAAGAACGGCACGGATACTCCCGACCGCCTGGTGAATATCCGCAACATCCGCGAGCTGCGCGGCGTGCAGGCCACGCCCGATGGCTTGACGCTCGGCGCACTCACCACGCTGGCCGAGATTGCAGATCACCCGACGATCCGCGCGCAATACACTATCCTTTCGGACGCCTGCGGACGCGCCGCGACGCCGCATATTCGCAATGTGGCCACCATCGGCGGCAACGTGCTGCAGGAGTTGCAATGCTGGTACTTCCGCTCGGCGGAGTTCCAATGCATCCGCAAGGGCAAGGACCAGTGCTTTGCTTTTTCCGGACTCAACCAGTTCCACGCCATCATGGACTACGGCGGCTGCCCATCGGTCGCACCCTCATCCGGCGCGGTCGCTCTGCTGGCGCTCAATGCGACCATCGAGCTCACCTCGGCCGCCAAGGGCAAGCGCACGGTGGCCATCAAGGATTTCTACGTGCAGCCTGACGCCAATCCGCACCGCTTCAACGTGAAGGCCGATGATGAACTGCTGACGGCGATCCACATCCCAAAGACAGCTCCCGGCACGCGCTCCGCCTATCAGAAGTACGGAGAAAAGGAGAGTCACGACTGGGCTATTGCTGACGCAGGGATCCTGCTGGAGATGGATGGCGAGGTCTGCCGCCGTGCCGTAGTCACCATGGGCGCTGCGTCGCCCGTGGTGCGCCGCTCGACCGAAGCGGAGGCCGTGCTGACCGGCAAGCCCATCACGCGAGATACAGCGCGCGCCGCCGGACAGGCTTCCATGACAGGAGCCATGCCGTTGTCGATGAATGGCTACAAGGTGCAGCTCTTCCCCACCGCCATTTACCGGACCATCCTGCTGGCCGCCGGACAGATGGAGCGCGATCCCAGCGCCGCTGGCTAACTGTAACGCCCGCGCCTGCCTTGACCGGCACGCGCTGAAAGGACGCCTGATGAGCATCCCTGTAGAAAGTCCGACCAAACCCTGCAAGTGCCTGCGCACCAAAAACCCCTACGGCACTACCCCGCAAAATTCTGAGTCGTGGCTGCCGGGTGTCGATACCAGTTCAAGCTACTGGTGCCTGCGAACCATGGGCCCTGCGGGACCAGACGACCATTTTGTTCACCTCTCGCGCTGCACGGCCTCGCGCTCGTGCTACGAACAATCCGAAAACTAACCTCTCCAGAGCCGATCAGTTTTCCGTTCTTTGTTTGCCACCAATGGCGTCGGAAGTTCCGCGCAGCATGCACAACCGCAACGGTTTGAAGCATCTGATAGACTCTTTGCAGAGAGTATGCTTGGTTATGTCTCGAACGCCCACGCCCTGCCTGCATGACAGAAGTTCTCTCTATCTCCGGCCTCAATCCGAGGGTCGTGAGTGAGCGCTGCAACGGATCAGGACCTTACACCACCGGCCTACTCGTCCAATGACAATCCTGAGCTGACGTGCAGCGTCGTTATCTGTACAGTGGGCCGCCTTGATCTTTTGCGGGGCTGCCTTGGCGCTGTCTTCCAGATGATTCCTGCCGCCGATGAAGTGATGGTGGTGGACAACACGCCCGGCACCGCTGCAATACGGGCCATCGCTGCCGAGTTCGGCGCACGTTATGTTGCGGAACCTGCTCCAGGGCTGAGCCGCGCCCGGAACTGCGGTATGGCTCAGAGCCTGTCCGCCGTGGTTGCTTATATGGACGATGATGCGACACCCAAAAGAGACTGGCTCAGGCACATCCTGAAGCCGTTTGAAGACCCTGAGGTCGCAATCGTCACAGGCGAAGTGGTGTTTCATCCGGCCACTACAAACGCGGCAGTCGAAGGTCCTCCACGCACTTTGAGCAACCTGGATCCTCAATGGTTCGAGATCGCAACATTTGGCGGTCTTGGCCTGGGATCGAACATGGCTCTTCGAAGAGCGGCGTGCGCAGGCCTAAAGGTCTTCGACGAGAGGCTTGGGAGCGGCGCTCCGTTCAATATTGCCGAGGAGAATTACGCCTTTGCCTTCCTGCTGGCTAGCGGCTTCCGCGCCGTGCATGTTCCCGCCGCGGTCGTGTTTCACCCTGCGAAGGCTCTCAATGTGCTGCAATTTGCCACCTGCGCCTTTGCGTATTGGCTCCTGCTACTGGCGGAGTTTCCAAGCCACCGCGCTGAGTTGATCCGCTACCTCTTCCGGCGCTGGCGAAAGCTACCACTTCCCTGGCCTCGCGATCCTCAAGGGGCGGGCGAAATCATGTGTGCAGGATGGCGTCTCCAGCTCAGAGCTGCTGCTGCAGGACTCTTGCTGTTTCTTCGCCATCGAGGCGCATTGCGACGGGCAACATTCGTCCGCAATCCATCCTGATTTGCCGTAGAGCCGCTCCGCACGCGCGTTGTCAGCCCATCGGGTGCTTAACGGAGTATGGCTGCTCAAAGGAATGCGGTAATCAAACTTGACGGCTCATTCGATCCAGCGGCAGCTCGCGATACTCGCGCGAGAATGGCACGTCGGGGCCACACACTGCCTACCCCTTCTGCTTGCCAGTGCTCAAGGCGTCGATTCCTGCCTTCAGCGGTAAGGACTCTGGAATCCGTCCGTCCGAGCCACCGCGCTCCGTCGCCTGCCAGCCTGCCCCGCCGCATCTGGACGTTTCTGGCCACACTTCAATTGCAACGTGTTCCACGCGGCGAGCGGCCCAGAGACGCAGCGCTCGGAGGAATGGGAAGCCTTTTACCGAACGCGGCCTCAGAATTCGGCCCAGCGGTCGGTGATGTCGGTTGACACCCACTAAGCCCAATCTTTCAAACAATATCCGAGATGATGAGTGTCTTGCACTAAGATTTTGATGAGGACGATCTTGACAAACTTCCGTCGCGTTGCCTATCGTTAGCAATTGGAAGGCGAGACTGCTAGCAGACTGCCGGCAAAACTGCTTGAGCCAGTTTCGATCAGATCTTACAGCTCGCAAGGAATTTCTCAGTAGCTTTTATCAACAACAACTCAACTGCTGTGGCATGTCCTGAGACATGACCACATATGAAGGAGAAGCGAAGCAATGGCAACAACATCTGTGACCACCACCTTCACGCCGCTCCACGATCGCATCCTCGTCCGCCGCGTCGAAGAGGGCGAGACCGTTCGCGGGGGGATCATTATCCCAGACAGCGCCAAGGAAAAGCCCCAGGAAGGCGAAGTAATCGCCGTCGGCAAGGGCAAGTCGAACGACGAAGGCAAGGTTTTCCCTCTTGACGTGAAGGCGGGCGACCGTGTTCTGTTCGGCAAGTACTCCGGCACTGAGATCAAGATCGACGGTGAGGAGTTCCTGATCATGCGTGAGGAAGAAGTCCTCGGCATCGTCAAGAAGTAGCAACTTAGCCGCGCTCTGCGCGTGTGAGCGGTCAGCCAGTCAGTGGCACAATCCACCGATTTCTGACTCCCGAACCAAGAACTGAAATCTGATTAGGAGAGTTAAAAGTATGGCAAAGCAGATTCTGCACGGTGAAGATTCCCGTCAGGCGATCCTGCGCGGCGTGAACACGCTGGCGGATGCAGTGAAGGCGACGCTCGGTCCCAAGGGCCGCAACGTCGTCATCGAGAAGAAGTTTGGTTCGCCCACGATCACCAAAGACGGTGTGACCGTGGCCAAGGAGATCGAGCTGAAGGATCCGATGGAGAACGTCGGTGCGCAGCTCGTGAAGGAAGTTGCTTCCAAGACCTCCGATGTAGCCGGAGACGGCACCACAACGGCGACCGTTCTGGCCCAGGCCATCTTCCGCGAAGGCGTGAAGACGGTAGCGGCCGGCGCCAATCCAACGGCCCTTAAGCGCGGCATCGACAAGGCCGTGACGGTGATCATCGGCACCCGCGACAAGGACGGCAAGTGGACCGAGGGCGGCGCCCTGGGCAAGCTGTCAAAGCCCGTGGACGAGGGCTCCGTGGCCCAGGTGGGCGCGATCTCAGCCAATGGCGACCAGGAGATTGGCGACATCATTGCTCACGCGGTCAAGGTGGTGGGCAAGGATGGTGTCATCACCATTGAAGAGTCCAAGACCATGCACACGGGACTTGAGACTGTGGATGGTATGCAGTTCGACCGCGGCTACCTGAGCCCCTACTTCGTCACCGATGCGGAGCGCCTGGAAGTGATTCTGGACGATCCCTACATCCTGATCTACGAAAAGAAGATCAGCGCGATGAAGGATCTTCTTCCTCTGCTCGAGCAGGTTGCCCGTGGCGGCAAGCCCCTCCTGATCATTGCTGAGGACGTTGAGGGCGAGGCCTTGGCAACCCTGGTGGTGAACAAGCTGCGCGGCACGCTGAACGTGGCTGCCGTCAAGGCTCCCGGCTTCGGCGACCGCCGTAAGGCGATCCTGGGCGACATTGCCATCCTGACCGGCGGCAAGGCCATTACTGAGGACCTGGGCATCAAGCTGGAAGGCGTAAAGCTCGAGGATCTGGGCCGCGCCAAGCGCATCACAATCGACAAGGACAACACCACCATTGTGGACGGCGCCGGCAAGGCTTCGGACATCGATGGCCGCGTAAAGGAGATCCGCTCGCAGATCGAGAAGACAACCTCGGACTACGACAAGGAAAAGCTCCAGGAGCGTCTGGCCAAGCTGGTCGGTGGTGTGGCGATCATCAAGGTGGGCGCGGCAACTGAGACCGAGCTGAAGGAGAAGAAGGCTCGAGTTGAGGATGCCCTGCACGCCACCCGCGCAGCAGTCGAGGAAGGCATTGTCCCCGGAGGCGGCGTGGCTCTGGTGCGTGCCATTCCCGCGGTCAGCGAGTTGCTCAAGACCCTGGAGGGCGACGAGAAGATCGGTGCGCAGATTGTGCTCCGCTCACTCGAAGAGCCGCTGCGCCAGATCGTCGCCAACGCCGGCGAAGAGGGTGCTGTGGTGGTCGCCAAGGTGCTCGAGTCGAAGGACCAGCACTATGGCTACAATGCCGCTACAGGCAAGTTCGAGAACCTGGTGAAGGCCGGCGTCATCGACCCCACCAAGGTCACTCGCACTGCCCTGCAGAACGCGGCGTCCATCGCCGGTCTGCTTCTGACCACGGAAGCGCTCGTGGTCGAGCTGCCCGAGCCCAAGTCTGCTGCCCCCGCTGGCGGCCACGGCGGCGGTATGGACGGGATGTACTAAGACCTGCCGCCACAGGCGCACTAGCCTGCGGCCCAAAGTCTAAAGCCCCCAGCTGCGGCTGGGGGCTTTTTGTTCTCTCGCACAAGACCTATGATATTTATGGTATAGTTATCAATATGAGGTATTCCAGTGAATACTGCGATTCCCTTCAAGCTTCTGATAGCCGATCGAATCTGGATCGCGACGGCTCTTCTACAGCAGCAATTCCCTTTGCGGAAAGATTTCAGGAAGGATGAGATACGTAAGAAGTTAGAAGCAGAGGATCTGGCGAATGGGATCGAGAGCAGCACACTCAATGCTCACCTCGACCAGCACTGCGTCGCAAATGTGCCTCCGTCAACCGGGAAATATCGGATGCTTTACGAGACAACTCCGGGAGGCAATCTTAGGCTCTTCCGCCCTGGTGATTTGACTCATCCGGCAAGGGCGCAGCGGCGCAAACCCTCGAAAATCGTACCCAAGCGGGAGGAGATTCCAGAGCAGTACTGGCAGTTGCTCGATTGGTACCAGGCTTGGAGCAAGGAGGCTCATGCCCCTGACGCTCCAGCGAACTGGGCGGATGATCCGCTCATCCGCCTCATCGGATCGGGCAAGCATATCTGGGCCGATGAGCACGCGGATGAATATGTTGAACACCTTCGGGAAGAATCCGCATGAGCCGCATCTTTTTCGACACCAACATCTTCATTTACATGTTCGAGGGGCTCGAACCTGCCAAGAGCCAGATGGTCCAGATTCGACGCCGCATGTTGGAACGCGGGGATAGAATCGTCACATCAACAATGACGCTTGGTGAGTTACTGGTCAAACCTACTAAATTGGGACAGGCCTCTCTGATCGAACAATACGACCGCGCGATTCGCTCCACGGCGCAGGTCATCAACTTTGACGCGGCTGTGGCTTGGCGATTTGCGAGTTTACGCGCCACTCACAATCTTCGCAGTGCCGATGCAATCCAGTTGGCTTGCGCGGCACATGCAGGCGTCGATCTCTTGCTCACCAACGATCAGCGGCTGCACACGCTCAATATCCCTGGCATCGGTTTCATTACGCCACTCGACAAAGTGCCACTCTAAAAGCAATTCGGGAGCCCTCAAGGGCTCCCGAATTGGCTGATGCTTCACGTCGCGGAAGGTCAGTAGGTAAAGTGGACACCCATCGTGAAGGCTCGGTTGCCTCCGATGGTGTTTGTTGCCGAGCCAAAGTTGGCTGCGTTGTTTGGGCAGCCGGTTGTTGCACTGATGGCATACACAGCGGCGCAGGTTCCGGTGCCGACAGGAATCGTGGTTGGAAGCTGCGTTCCCTTCCCGCTGCCGGTTGAGTAGGGAAGTTGGTCAAGGTTGGACTTGGCCGTCTGCTGATCCACCGGATTGGCGCTGGTCGCGATCTGCCCATAGTTTACGAAGACAGTGCCGGGCGTGCAGTTGTTGCCGGCAATGGCGGCCGAAGTGGAACAGGCATCATTCTGCCGAATCTGCGCCTGATCCTGCGGAATATCAAGGCTCGTCGTGTTGGTGATGTTGAAGGCGTTGAAGTCGTACTGGATCGCCATCCGCTCGGAAATGTGGAAGAGCTTGCGTACTGAAAAGTCCAATCTCTTCTGCGCTCCCTGGCGGAAGATGTTGCGCTGCCCTGAGTTGAATGCCGTTTCGTAGATGTCTTGCGGGTCCGTACCGGTCGAAACGGGAACGCCCATCTGGCCGGGCGCCACATAGTTGATGGCAATCTGAGTCGGATCAATGAACGGGATATAGTTGCCGCCAACAGCGCGTCGCGCTCCGTTGTTGCCCGTGATCGCCGTTTTCGGATGCGCCGGATCCTTGATGCCAAGGATGGGGTTCATCAGTGTCGGGAAATTGCCGAAATTGACACTGCCGACGGCGCCATAGAACTCATAGAGCGAGTAGGGCTGTCCGCTTTGCAGCGTACCCATGCCGGTGAACTGCCAGTCGTTCGTGACGTAGGAGGCAAAGGAGTGCTCCTTTGTAAACCTGGGCAGATTCACCAGAAAGTTGCCGTTGAAGACATGC
>JAJXXG010000481.1 GCA_021781255.1 Acidobacteriota bacterium | reverse complement strand
GAGGGGCCCGGTGTTGCCGCCTACGCCCAGGAAGATGCGCTCGAAGTCGTCGAGAGATTTCTTGTTGTGTGTCATTTCGCGGATGCGCGTGTCGACATCGAGCCATAACAACTCACCTTCAAAGTAGTAGTCCTGACCGCGACGCCAGTTTGCCCACGCGGGATTGCCACCGCGAAGAATGCTGGCGGCGACAGCCGTGTCTTCCGTCGGCCTCCAGATGCGGCCGGGTTTGTATTCCATGTCAGCAGCAGTCGTGGCGAGAATATCGCGATACTGCGATGGCGTCTTCAGACCTGAGCGGGCAGCAAGTACGTTGCCCAGGTATTCCGTCATGCCTTCATAGACCCAGAGCAGCGCACCTTGCTGAGGGATGGCGAAATCGGGTTGATAAAGGCCAACAGGTCTGCGGTACTTGCCATTCCAGGAATGCGTGAACTCATGCGCGAGAAGATCAGAGTTGCCAAGCTGGTGAGCTGCGTCGGCAAATCCCTTCTCGCTTACACCGTTGTCAGAGGATTGTCCATGTTCAAGGCCCTCGCCACCGGCAACATCAGAGAGTGTTAGCAGGAAATGGTAGACGTGATAGTGATGACAGCGGTAGAGTGCGCTGGCTTCGCGGACAAGGTTGCTGACCTCGGCGAGAAATTCCGGGCGAAGAGCGGCGTCTTCTGGGTAATCGGCAACTACGTCCAGAAAATGCTTTGGTGAGATGCTGGGAGCAAGCGGGTACTCGTGGAAGTACTGCCCAGTAATAACGGGAGAGTCTTCAAGCTGCTCCACATTGGTTGCAGCAAAATGGGTTACGCTGCCAGCAGACGGAACGGGGTAGGAAGAGGCGCCGACGGGAGTGAGCGCGGTGCCAATTCCCCAGCCCGAGGGCACGATAAGCGATGGCTGAATGGGAATATTGCGAACCGGCGTGTCGGCTGGATAGAGCAGCAGTTTTTCCCATTCCAGCACAGCCAGCTTTTGCGAAACGCGTTGCGTGACGATGCAGTCGAGATGGGCGTGGAGTGTCTTGACCCCCGCAGGGACGTTGAGATGGAACTCGTAGAGGTTCACGTTGTCGCGACGCCAGGGAAGCGGCTTGCCGTTGGCCTTGAAGACGACGCCGCTAATGTACTCCGCCGGACCGTAAGGCATATGGGTTCCGGGAACCCATTCCGGCGTGATAAGCGCCAGTGGTCCGGGCCTGACGGGAAGGGTAATTTCAGCGTGGTAAAGTTCGCGGGGCGCGTCAGAGAGATCTGCGGTGATTTGAATGGGTCTGGTCTGCCCTGCAGCGACTCCAAAGGGCAAGAGCGCTATAAGTGCTGCCAGGAGGACGATGGTGGATCGGAAAGTCGTCAACATATGGAATGGTTCTCCCGAAAGCATCAGCGTACAGCATGAGGCCAGTTTTGGAGGATTTGGCGAGCAATCATACCCATAAAATCGTCCGCTTCTGAACGGAAGCTATTTCCGGCTTCCTGATTGTGCCTTTATGCTCTGCATGGTAAAAGCGATAGAGCAGAAGTTGTAAGAAAGAAGCCTGGATGCCCCGGAACACGAAAAAGCCAGTTTTCGAGCGAGCTCATTTGACGGACACCGATATTACTGAATGTAAGGATACGTGCAGCTTTGTATGAAAGCCGATATTCCAGACGAAGTTGAGGCATTATTCGGGGAATATCCGCTGGATCGTGTCTTTGACGAGATGCGGGAGGCAGACGGCGCGGTCAGGCCTCTCTACCGGGCGCTTGCCGAAACGCTGGCGCAGCTTCCACAGGGAGAATTGCAAGGGCGCAAGCAGTCAGCCGAGCTGTCGTTCCTCATGCAGGGCATCACTTTCACGGTATACGGACGTGAGGAGGGCACTGAGCGGATATTCCCATACGATCTGGTTCCAAGGCTAGTGACTGGCGCCGAATGGGACAAGATTGAACGCGGATTGACGCAGCGAATTACCGCGCTGAATCTCTTCTTGCGCGATGTGTATTCTGACGCAAAGATTCTGAATGACCACGTTGTGCCTCGTGAAATGGTGTACAGCTGCAAGCACTATCGCAGGCAGATGCGTGGCCTGCAGGTGCCGCGCAACGTGTATATCGCGGTGGTGGGAAGCGACTTGCTGCGGCTGGATTCCGGTGAGTTCGTGGTTTTGGAAGATAATTTGCGTGTGCCATCCGGCGTGAGCTATATGCTGACCAACCGGAGGGTGATGAAGCGGACGTTTCCCAGGATGTTTCACCGCTACGGCGTTCGGCCTATTGAGCACTATCCGCAACTGCTGCTCTCAACGCTGCGGTCGCTGGCTCCGGAGGGCCGTCCCGAGCCAAATATTGTGCTGCTTACGCCTGGAGTCTTCAACTCAGCCTATTTTGAACACACCTATCTTGCGCGGCAGATGGGCATCGATCTGGTGGAAGGCCGTGACCTGGTGACGCATGACAATATCGTCTATATGCGCACCACCGATGGGCTGAAGCGTGTAGATGTCATCTACCGGCGTGTCGATGATGACTTCAGTGATCCACTCGTTTTCCGGCCTGATTCGGCGCTTGGCTGTGCGGGGCTATTCAATGCTTATCGTGCAGGGAATGTGACCGTAGCAAATGCATTCGGTACGGGTCTGGCGGACGACAAGGCTCTTTATGCGTACGTTCCGAGAATGATTCGCTACTACCTGAATGAAGATCCAATTCTGCCCAACGTGGAAACTTTTCTGCTGAGCGAAGAGAAGGATCGCAAGCATGTGCTGGCAAACCTGGACAAGCTGGTGGTGAAGGCTGTGGGTGAGAGCGGTGGGTATGGGATGCTGATTGGACCACATTCAACCTCTGCGCAGCGTGAGGAGTTTGCACGGCAGATCGAGGCGAATCCGCGCAATTATATCGCCCAACCCACGCTGGATTTTTCCCGTGCCCCGTGCCTCATTGGAGACCGTCTGGAGCCTAGGCATGTGGATTTGAGGCCATACATTCTTTACGGCGACAAGGTAAATATCGTTCCGGGAGGGCTGACCCGCGTGGCGCTGGAAAAGGGCTCGCTGGTGGTGAACTCGTCGCAAGGCGGCGGTAGCAAGGATACATGGGTACTGGAGTAGCGGTTCTAT
>JAJXXG010001289.1 GCA_021781255.1 Acidobacteriota bacterium | reverse complement strand
TCATGCCCCAGCCGATGATGCCGACGGTGATGCGATTGGAGGCGGAGACGCGGCGCGCGCGGGCGAAAGGGCTGGCGGAGAGGGCGGCTGCGGCGGTTGTGGCCTGAAGAAAGCGGCGGCGCGTGAATGGCGCGAAGGGGCTGGATGAAGGCTGCATGGCGATCTCCGTGCTTCGTTCGCCGGAGTGACTGTGCGAATGGTTGACCGGCTCCGCATGGGAGAAGGAAAAATTGGCGGCGAACGATGCAGGGGAAGTCTAGCACGCGGCCTTGCACGGTTTTAGTGGAAAGACTGGGGGAACGTTAGAAAGTCAGTACTGTTGCAAGGAGAAGCAGACTTGTTATCGTTTAAGTGTTGGTATAGGAGGTCGTAACGTGAAGAGCGCAGTTGTCTTGTTCGGAGTTATCTGTCTCGTTGTAATTTCTGGGTGTTCTGGCGGAGGAAGTTCGATCATTACGGTGCCACCAGTTTCTGCTCAGACCGGCTATTCCAATGCCAGTATTACAGGCACATATTCACTAGTCCTGGAGCATGGAAGTCAAGGCACAGGCACTGGCTTCTTTGTGGCTGACGGCAATGGCAACATCACATCTGGAACAATGAGTATCGTGCCGGGTCCTTGCAACGCAAGTATCTCTGGAACCTACAACCTTTCCAGTACTGCGAGCGGAACGGCGGCCATCACCGCGACTCAGATCACCGGTCCAACCGGATGCCTCGGTAATTTCTTTCAAGCTGTTTCCGGAGCGTGGCCTTTCAATATTCAAGCGGGGGCAAGTGGGGCTTCGCTGTTATTCGGAACCTCGACACTACCTGCTGGTGTTTCCGGTTCGGTATTCGTCAGCGGCTCGGCGGTCAAACAGTAGCAGGCCACTCATCAAAGCCCGTAGAGTCGGTTCGCCGTCCTTGGCGGCAAGGGATGCTATTGAATTCGCCCCTCGGTGCCACGTGCCGCGAGGACAGGGCGGAGTGTCTGCGAACCTAGACGGGCGGCAGGGCGTCCACCACGGGCACGCCCGCTGGCGGCGTAAAGCGGAAAGCTGCGGCGGAAACGGCGGCGTTGGGCTCCTCCGCGGTGAAGGTGAAGCGGGTGAGCGCGCCATCCACTTCTTCGATCTCGATGCCTGTGATGGCGCCGTCGGCGGTGACGGTCAGCGTGAGGCGGCTGATGCGCTGCTCCTGGCCTTTGGGCTGGCCGGTGAGGGTGTATCGGCCATTGGCGGCGGCGGCGAGCCTGAGGCCGTTAATCTCCTTCTCAAGCTGCGTGTGGCCAAGCAGGAAGCGCAGGGGCGAGCGCAGATCGTCGAGCTGCTTTGCTGGGATGCGCTGCACCTGTGGGTCGCCCTGCGTGTAGAACCAGGCGTATTTGCCGTCGAGCAGAAAGAGCTTGCCCGCGGGGGAGCTGTATTCCCACTTCATGCGGCCGGGCTTGAGCAGCAGCAGCGTACCGCTCTCGGTGCGCGACATGCCCATGCCTTCGTAGCTCTCGGTGAATCCGGCCTTGAGCGAGTGGAGCTGGTTGTAGTGGCGATCGACGCGCTGGGCGACTTCATGCACGCTGGGGGGCGCGCCCTGGCCGGCACAGAACAGCGGAGAGACGAAAAGCGCGGCGGCCAGAAAGAAGCCGCCGCGCCGTAAGAGAATGGGCATGCTTACTGCACCATCTGCGTGCAGTTGGTGCCGCCGCTTGGGTCAGCCCGCATGGCTCCGCCGGATTCGAGGCAGAAGCCGCGGTCGCCGGTCTTGCCGGGAGTGGCGGGCACAGCGGTGGCCGTGTAGCTGGTGACGCGCTCGGAGTTGTTGACCGTCACCTTGGTGCAGTTGGTGATGTTGAAGATGTATCCCGACTTGATGCCCGTGGCGAGTTCACCGTTGATGACCTGCGCGGCAGTGGCGCTGGGCGGGCCTGAATTGGTGTCGCCGGCCAGGGCCTGCAGATTGCACGCATACCCTGAGGTGGGATACGTGGACTCGTACATCGACTGGGCTTCCTGAATTGTCTGCAGCGACTTTTGCGCGGAGAGCTCGTTGGCGTGCTTGCGGATCTTGCCCGCCGTGGGAATGGCCACCAGCATCAGGATGAGGATGATGGAAATGACGATCAGCAGTTCCATCAGCGTGAAGCCGTTGGGCCGCTTGTCGCCGCGCCGGTTGTTAAGGATTGCGAGATTGCGCTTCATGGGATTCCAATGCCTCGTGATGCAGGCCGGCACGCCGGCCCTTCCGACAAAATGCTACAACGTATAGACGCGAAAAGGAAATCGGACGCTCGGAAAGTACAGGGATCAGGGGTCATCCAAGTCCGTTTGATGTCAGCCGCGCTGCGTGCGTGAAACCGCGCGGCCCCGCTGCGAGATTTTGGAGAAATCAAGATTTTGGAAAAATCCTGATAGGACTCCCTTTCTATTCCCTACTCTCTGCTTTCAACACATCAGGCGGGCGCGGTTGAGCTTGATGCCGCCGAGGCGTCCGAGGAGGGTAATGGCGATGCGGTCGGACTGGAAGAGGCGCTGGGCCATGGCCTGCACCTGTTCGGCCCCCACGGCGTCAATGCGGGCAACGATCTCTTCAGTGGTAAAGAACTGCTGGAAGTACATCTCCTGGCGCGCGAGATTGGCCATGCGCGAGTTGGAGCTTTCGAGGCCCATTAGGATGTTGCCCTTGAGCTGGTCCTTGGCGCGGGTCAGCTCTTCATGGGTCAGAGGGGTCTGTTTGAGCCGGGTGAGTTCCAACAGGATCAGGTCCACGACCTCGATGGCCTTGCTGGCCGCGGTTCCGGCGTAGATGCAGAACGTGCCGGTGTCGCGATATGGGTTCAAGTCAGAGTAGATGGAGTAGACCATGCCGCGCTCCTCGCGGATGGTCTGGAAGAGCCGCGAACTCATGCCCCCGCCGAGCGCCGTGTTCAGGATAAGCGTGGCGTAGCGGCTGTCATCGGTAATGGGCGGAGCGGGCACGCCAAGGCAGATCTGCACCTGTTCGAGTGCCTTCTTGTTGCGCAGCACAATGCGGGCGCTGGCTTCGGGTGCCTGCTCCTCGCTGACTGCCTGACCGGCGCGCAGGGCGTGGAAGCTTTTTGAAACCGCCTCGACAAAC
>JAJXXG010001301.1 GCA_021781255.1 Acidobacteriota bacterium | reverse complement strand
GATATATCAAAAATGGAAACATTTACATTTCCTCTCAACACCCTTCCCGGCTTTGTATTTCCAGGATTATCCCTATATAAATCAGCAAAGTAAATCGATTTAATCAAATAATTGAACCCTTGAATCGCCCTTATTTGTCTACGTATCAAACCCGTACATACTGGCTAAGTATTTTCAAACCCAAGAAAACTACCGCACAATATGTCCTTATTTGCCATAGCAATTCAAGGTCCCTTTTGGGCATTCGCATTTATCTCGTCAGCTTCCAGTGCGTTGCAGATATGAACGCCGGCCAATGGCCCTTTGAGCTACCTGATGTAAATAGACCTCGCCTTTTTAAACCAAACATTATGAGGAAGATTGCTGATCGAATCCCGGCAAGTCCAAGATGCTGGCTCATCCTTGCCTCAGCCCTGTTCCTCAGGAAAATCACCCCTCGCCAGGCTGCCTTAAAGCCCGCGCCGGGCCTTGTTTGATCCTCTTCAGACGACGCGCGCGATATGACATTTTCGTAGTTTTCCCGAAGATCTCCAACCTGTTCCCGCGCCTGATAGCTTCCGTTACCGGACGTTTCCGTCGCAGGTGCCTCTTGCCAGCATCACACGCATCGCAAAGCGCTTGGCCTGCTCGTCATCGGGTGAGAAGGTCAGCAGCCGGTTCAGCGTGGCCAGCGCATCCTGCCGCTTACCTTCGCCGCACTCCAGCAGAGCCAGATCCAGGCCTGCCTTCTCCCGGGCAGGATTTGCGGCAGTGACTTTGCGCAGTTCTGCCACAGCCCGTCCAAGCTGATGTTGTTTCACCTCAATCAAGGCCATGTCACCTGCCGCAGTCGCATCATTGGCATCCACCGCAAGTGCTTCCCTGTACTCCCGAGCTGCTTCCTTCTCGTGTCCTGTCACCTGCTCGAGAAAGCCAAGCTCTGTATGCAGCTCATGGTCCCCGGCCAAATTGCTTTCCTGGGTCTCGGCGTGTCGCAGCAGTTTCATCGCCCTTTCTCCCGCCCGCACATCTCCGCGCTCGGCCATCTGCGCATAAGCCAACCCAAGGTCACGATCATCGACATGCATCCCGCCCACTGCTTCCAGCTTGCCTCCATTTGCCGCGTGCACTGCCTGCTGTGCACGCGGCTCAATGCGAATCCAGTGGTCAGTAATCTGCGAGTGCGCAATATCAGTGGAGGGCAGCCGCGCCATATGGCACGTCGTACAGTCCTGCTCCTCCGGATGATGCTTCGCTGCAAAGCCAGGCGTATTGTGGCACGCAAGACATTTCTGCCGAAAATAAGCGATGCGCTCAGGACCCGGCGGCGGATCGCCATGTGGATCGTGGCAGGTGACGCATGTCATTCGCCCGCCCGACTGGCGCAAGCAGCGGCTCCGCAAAAGCGCCTCCCACTGGCTCGCTGCGCGCCCGCCGGTTGGCTCATCGCTCTGGTAAACAAAGTAGAGTGCGTAGTGAAACAGATCATCTCCGGGCCGGAACGCAGCCAGGGTCTTGCCTCTCCGCTCCACCATCGCCTGACCTTCCAGGTGGCAATTCAGGCAAATCGAGTCGCGCCGCACCCCTGTCAGTTTCGTCAGGTTCATCATTGGCGCCTTGCCGCCACTGGCCACATGTGCCCGCCCATCGCCGTGGCAGCCTGCGCAGGTCACTCCGCCCGCCGCAAACGGCCTCCCGCCAAATCGGTTCTGCGCGTCAGGCAGTGGCTGCGAAACGCCTGAAGCATGGCAGTGCAGGCAGCCCGTGTCCACCTCCATCGTCAGCGGCATCTCGGTCGCCGTCAGCATATTCGGTGCCATATCCCAGATGCGTTTCTTCGCATACCAGTTGATGGGCGACTCGAACCAGTAGCCCTCCTGCTCAAACAAATACGTCCGCCCGCGATCTCCCGAACCCACAAAGTAGCGCAAACGCAGTTTTCCGTTCAGGCTGCGCTCGGCAGTCGAACTCTCTCGCTCGAAATGCAGCCACACTTTGCCATCGTTCTCCGTAATCCGGTAATGCACACCGGAGCGAGCATGCACAAAGTCCGCCGGAAGAAACCCCTCGCGGGCTGTCCCACTCGTGCGCGCCATCGGCGTCTTCTGGTAGCGCTCGTAAATTGCACGATGACACGTCGCGCAGGCCGCATCCGGATTATCGAGCGCATAGAGCTGCCGCGCGTGAGCAGGGCTTCCCCGCACTTTGCCCGCAAACAGCGCAACAAGGCACAAAGCTCCAAGCCCGAACCAAATCCAGCGAGACAGTTTCCGCGCTCCACCAGCAATCGCTGCCGCTCTCGGTCATCCAAACGTGCTGTTGAGAGAGACGAATTGCCCCGCAGAAAAGATGATGGCGTGCTCAAACCTGCTTTGCCGGCCTGAATACTTCGTTCTTCAGAATCTTTCCGCCTTCTTCAATCACGTAGAGCCGGTTCACGTCCAGATCCTTCAAGGTGTCCACCTGCCCGCTGGGCCACTTGATCTCCACCAGGTCCACCTTCTTCGCATCGCCCAACCCAAAGTGCAGCCGCAGGTCGCTCGCCGAGTAGTACCCATTGCACGACCGCACTTCATCGATCTGAGTTAGCGCCGATCCCGGCTTTGCCGCCAATAGCGGCGTCCCCGTCTGCGCCACCACCTTGATCTTCGCGCCAATCCCCGTGCGATTGCTCTTCACGCCCACCACGCGAATCTTGATCCAGCTCCGCTTCCACGTCGAGTCGCACCGCAGCAGTTGCGGAATTGCATTCACGCAGTTCACCACAGCATCCAGGTCGCCGTCGTTGTCATAGTCGCCCACGGCAAATCCGCGCGCCTTGGCCTTCGCCGTAATGCCCGGCCCGCCCTTCAGACTCATATCCTCAAACTGCCCGTTGCGCAAATTGCGATAGAGATACTTCCGCTCGGCATACGACGCGTCCACCTGTGTCCCGTCCACCTCCGGATACACGTGCCCGTTGGCCACCAGAATGTCCAGCCAGCCATCGTTGTCAAAATCCAGAAAGCTCACGCCCCAGCCCAGCAGCCGCGTGTTCACGCCCAGCCCGGCCTGATAGGTGCGGTCGTCAAACGAGCTGTCGCCCAGGTTCATGTAGAGCGAATCCGTATCGCCGGCG
>JAJXXG010000914.1 GCA_021781255.1 Acidobacteriota bacterium | reverse complement strand
CTTCTTCGGTCTGCCCGTTGCTCTCCACAAGAGCCGCCAGATCCTTCATCAATGCCGCATTGCCGCGTCCGTAAGCTGCCACAAGCTCTGCCGTCACGTTGGCTCTCTTCGTTTCTCCCAGCCGATACTGAGCATCGCACAACATGTAAAGAAGCTCTGGCGTCATGGTGTGAGAGCGTGTGATTTGCTCTTCCGCTTCCTTCCATCGCCCCTGGTGATAACGCACTTCGCCCATTTCTGCAATCGCCTGCTGCGAGTTGGGATCATTCTTCAACTCCGCATTAAACTCCTCTTCGGCCTTCGCAAGCTCTCCGTTCCTCAACGCAAGAATTCCCATGAGCGTGTGTGCACCATGCACTGTTGGCTGCATCACCAGCGCATGATGCAACTCGCGCAGTCCATCCTGTGTGTCACCCATGTAGAGATATGTTTTGCCAACAAACACATGCGCGTCCGCCGGTGTCGCTCCAGTTCCCTTGAAGTGTTCGGCATAGAGCTGCAAGGCAGCCTCTTCGCGATGTGCCTTCAGCAATGCTCGGGCCTGTGGCGCAATGGCGTTTTGCCTCTGGTCCGTCTCCAGCGTACGCACAAAGGTCATGCGTTCCATCATCTGCTGGTGCAATGCGGCCTCGCGCTCAGCATCCGCACTCTTTCCCAGTGCCGCATAGGCACGGGAGAGATAGAAATGCGCCAACAGAAGTGTGGGATCCAGCTTGAGTGCCGCCCGAAGCCGCACAACAGCCCCCGTGTAATCCTTTAGCTCCAGTTCACATTGGCCAAGTCCCTGCAGCAGGTCCGGGCTTGCCGGCACTAGCGCCAGCGTACGCATGAACGCATCTTTTGCCTGCGCCCAATGCTGCTGTTTCATCTGCGCCAGTGCCAGCAGTTGCAGGGCATGCGCATCGTTCGGATGCTGCTCCACTGCTCGCGTCGCATAGCGCGCGGCATTTGGCAGGTCCATCAGGTTATAGTTAGCCCACGCAAGGTCATAATTGAGTCGGGGAAGCGCCGCATCCGCTTTCTGCGCTTTCTTCAGCCAATCCAGCCCGTTTGCAAAGTCGCCAGTGCTGCATAGCAATTCGCCATACTTTTGCCGGATGGTTGCATTGCCCGGATCAGCCTTGAGACTTGCGCGCATTGCCACCAGTGCCCGCTGGTCCTCGCCGTTCAGGTGGTACGCCTGTGCCAGATAAAACTGCGCGTCACCATTCTCAGGCTGCAGATGCACCAACCGTGCAAGCCGGTCAATTGCCCCTTGCTTGTCGCCTTTCTGCAGATGGACAATGCCGGTTTTCATAAGCAGGTCCGTGTCATTCGGCGCCAATTTCAGCGCCTGCTCATAGAGGCTTTCAGCATCTTCATCACGACCCGCCTGCTCCAGCAGCATGCCCTTCAGCTTCATCGCAGGCTCAAAGTGCGCATCCTCAGCCAGCAACTTGTCTGCAATGCGCATGGCCTGCTGGGTATCACCGTGCTCGGCCAGATTCACAGCCTCGCGCAGCTGCCTCATGCGCGCAGAGCCCTCAGTCGTACTCTTGGGTTGCGCGAACGCAACGGTGCAGACCAGCACATATACGCAAAGCAGGATTACAACACGATATGCAAATCCTTCATTCGGATTCCGTAGTGCCTTTTTCATCCTTCTCTCAACCACTCTCATTGCAGCTTTGCCGGCACATTCGGCGCCGTGCTGCTCACCGCTCCTGCACCCTCGCGCACCACATAAAACCGGTCAGCCGTCAGATTCGTCAGCGTCTCTCGCGTTCCATCCGGCCACAGCACCTCGGCCTTGTCCACACGTGTGTGCTCACCCAGTCCAAAGTGGATGCGCAGATCATCCTGCGAGAGATAGCTGCCGCCACTTCGCAATTCACCCAGCTGCACAAGGTCGCCCGCCGTTGCACGAATGCGTGCGTTCAATGCCAGCTTGTTACACTTCACACCTTCAAGCTGAAAACTGATCCAGTGGTTCTTCGGCCCGCCCTCTGGGCGCAGAATCATCGGCTCGCCTATCAGATTCTCCACTACGGCTTCCATGCGGCCGTCGTTGAATAAGTCACCCACTGCCACGCCGCGGCTCACCTGCGGCCTTTCCAGAGCCGGACCCACACGCCGGCTGATGTTAAGGAATTTTCCATCTCTCTGGTTGAGAAACAGCAGCTTCGGCTCCAGAAATTTGGTGGCCGTGTGTGCCTCGTCCACCTGCGGATACACGTGGCCATTTACCAGAAGGTAGTCAAGCCAGCCATCATTACTGAAATCTACGAGTGCATCGCCCCATCCCACATATCCCTGCGTGCCACGTGCAATGCCGGACTGAATCGAATCATCATCGAAATTCATGCCCCCTGCGTTGTCATAAAGCGCGGCATATTCGATGTCGAAGTGCGAAATCAGGAGATCCATGAGTCCCTTGTGCAGGTAGTCTCCCACCGCAACGCCCATGTTCGCCTGTTCCACGCCATCGGCATTTGCGGCCACGCCGCTTGTCAGTCCTTCGTCATCAAACTTGCCGTTGCCGTCGTTGCGGAAAAGACGGTTCGCTTCTCCGTCATTGGCCACGAACAAATCAATTTTTCCGTCATTGTCGAAATCCGACCACAGCGCCGTCAATCCATACTCAGCAGGCTCATCGCGCACCCCGGAAGCCTTAGACACATCGGTGAACGTGCCATTGCCGTTATTGTGGTATAGATTGTCCGGCAGCGCTTTCAGGCCACGCGGTCCACACTGCACATCCAGGCCGAGATACTTGCACGATGTCTTCGCATCCTTTGAGCCAAATGCCGGCAGATCATGCAGGTTGAAATCTACATAGTGTGATACATAAAGGTCATCCCATCCGTCGTTGTCATAGTCGCCAAAGGCCGCGCCCGTAGCCCACCCGTGGTCTCCTGCAAGCCCTGCCTGCTTCGTCACATTCGTAAACGTTCCGTCGCCGTTGTTGCGGTAGAGCACCACTCCGTCAAGGCACGTTACCAGCAGGTCAGGCCGTCCGTCATTGTTGTAGTCGCCCACCCCCACTCCCATTGCCCAGCAGGGATCTCCAACACCGGCCTTGTCTGTCACGTCAGTGAACGTACCATCATGATTGTTGTGG
>JAJXXG010000056.1 GCA_021781255.1 Acidobacteriota bacterium | reverse complement strand
CAAGCAGGTTCGCGAACTGATCGACACGGCAAAAAAGCTGGAGGGGCTGGTGCGCGGCTCGGGCGTGCATGCGGCCGGCGTGGTGATTGCGCCGCGCCCGCTCACCGAACTGGTGCCTCTCGCGAAAACCAAGAACGATGAAATCGTGACCGCCTACGACATGAAGTCAATCGACAAGATGGGCCTGCTGAAGATGGACTTCCTGGGCCTGACCACGCTGACGATTATCGACGACTGCATCAAGCTGATTCAGCAGCACAAGGGCGAGAAGCTCGATTTAGAGGCGATTCCGCCGAGCGACGAGGAGACATTCAAAAAAGTGTTTCACGCGGCGTTGACTTCGGGCGTGTTTCAGTTTGAGTCGGCCGGGATGCGCGACGTGCTGCGGCGCTACAAGCCCGATACCGTTGAGGATTTGACGGCGTTGAACGCGCTCTACCGGCCGGGACCGATCCAGGGCGGCATGATCGACGACTTCATAGAGCGCAAGCTGGGACGGCGCAAGGTGGAGTACGTCCTGCCGGAGCTTGAGGGAATCCTGAAAGAGACACTGGGCGTGATCGTCTATCAGGAACAGGTAATGCAGATTGCCAACGTGCTGGCGAGCTACTCGCTGGGAGAGGCAGACCTTCTGCGGCGGGCGATGGGGAAAAAGAACGCCGACGAGATGGCCAAGCAGCGCGACCGGTTTGTGAGCGGAGCGGTAGCGCTGGGGCACTCGAAAGACACTGCCGGCAACATCTTCGACCAGATGGAGAAGTTCGCCGGCTACGGATTCAACAAATCGCACGCGGCCGCGTATGCGCTGCTGGCTTACCAGACGGCATATCTGAAGACGCATTATCCGGTGGAGTTTATGGCGGCGCTGCTGACGTCGGAAACATCGAAACCGGAAAGCGTGGTGAAGTATATCGGCGAGTGCCGCGAGAGGGGGATTCGCGTGGAGCCGCCGGACGTGCAGGTGTCCGGCGCGCAGTTCACGCCGCACGGCGAGGCGATCAGATTTGGACTCGCGGCGGTGAAGAACGTTGGCAGCAACGCGATTGAGTCGATTTTGAAAGCTCGCGCGGAAGCGGGCGGGCGATTCAAGAGCCTTTGGGAGTTTTGCGAGAAGGTGGACCTGCGCGTAATGAACAAGCGCGTGATCGAGTCGCTGATCAAGGCCGGCGCGCTGGACTCGCTGGGAACACGCGGGCAGCTGGATGGGGCTATCGACAAGGCCATAGAGCGCGCGCAGAAGGCGCAGCGCGACGCGGCACAGGGGCAGAGCGGACTGTTCGGGCTGTTCGACGAGGCGCCGGCGCACGGGCGCAACGCCGATGATTTGCCGCACGTTGCCGATTGGGAAGAGAGCCTGCGGCTGGCAAATGAGAAAGAGGTGCTGGGATTTTTTGTGTCCGGGCATCCGCTGGACAAGTACGCGGAGAAGCTGCGGAATTTGACCGGCGTGATTACGGTGGCCGAGGCGCTGGAACGCAAGCCCCCGGAGCGGCGTTGGAGCGCGCAACCTGAC
This sequence comes from Acidobacteriota bacterium, assembly GCA_021781255.1. The sequence goes on along the minus strand of JAJXXG010000056.1, from coordinate 11,069 downwards.
ATGGCCGATGAGATTCTCGTGGCGGGCATCATCCACGGGCTGCGCGTGCAGAAGAGCCGGCGCGATCAACGGCTCTACGCGCAGGCGTCGCTCGAAGACGCGACGGGCAAGATCGAGCTGATCTGTTTTGCGCGCGATTACGAGCGGCTCTCGGCGCAGTTGAAGATTGAAGCGCCGGCGCTGGTGCGCGGAACGTTGATGGGCGAAGAAGATGCCGCGCCGAAGCTCTCGGTGAGCCAGGTGCAGGCGCTCGATGACGTGCAGGTGAAGCTGCCTGCGGGCGTGCGCGTCAGAATCAATCTCGAGCGAGCCAGCGAGGAGATGTTTGCCGGACTGAAGAGCGCCGTGGATGCCGCGCCAGGACCGGGAAAGTTGATGCTGCAATTGGAGAAGAAGGGCGAGTACGCAGTGATCCTGGAGCCGGAAGGGATGAGCGTGGCGGCGGACCGGGGATGGGTGGAACGCGTGGAAGAGCTGGTGGGCAAGGGCGCGGTGCAGGCCGTGGGGTAAAGACAGGTGTCAAGGATCAGGGGTCGTGTCGCGGCAGCGCGCCCCAGATCGGATTTCGGGTCGACGTTTCCTGCATGTGCGATTCTCCGGTAGGGTTGGTTCTGGCTGCGGCCAGTTGCTGCCGGCATAAACTTCATGCCTTGATTGCGGATAAATTGCGCTTTGTGCCGGCTGGCCGGCGTTTGCGGCTCCGCAGCTTCCTCGATGGCTCTTTGTTGAAAGGGAGAGCGGCGAATTAGACTGGTTAAGCGTAGCGTTCTTGCCAGCAGGGGCAAGGCCGAACAGGCCGAGACTTGAAGAGGCACGCCGGAAATTGATTGATCATTTTCTGACTCGCTTCCCCGCATGCCCAGGAGAGTATGCCCAACACGATAAGACCAAAGGTTCTGGTAGCGGATGACGAGCGAGTGATCGCCGACACGCTGGCCATGATCCTGAACCAGAGCGGCTTTGACGCCCGCGCCGTGTATTCGGGCGAGAAAGCACTCGAACTTGCCCCTACCTTTCAACCGGACATGCTCATCTCCGACGTGATTATGGCCGACCTGAACGGAATCGACGCGGCGATCCGCATTCGCGCTCTTCTGCCGGGAATCAAAATCCTGCTCTTTTCCGGCCAGGCCGCCACGGCTGATTTGCTTGAAAAGGCACGCGCAGATGGCTATGAGTTCGATATCCTCGCCAAGCCTGTGCATCCGCAGGATCTGCTGAACAAGCTGCGCGGGTAGCGAAATCCTAAAGCCTGTTCTCAACTTTCGCGTGGTCTGCGCCGGGAAAGTTAATAACAGGCTCTGGCGCGGCTGGCCACGGCTTTCGGATAAAATCGAGCAACGCACTTTGCGCACTCCCCAGGAACGAGGCCGCTTGTGCACCAACTCGGATCAACGCGCAGCATTCTCAAGCCCAATCATCTGCTGCAAACGCCCGACACGTTTATTCGCACACCGCTGCCCGGCGCCGAAGGAGTGGAGTTCGTGATCCACACCGCCCCGCAACTGGGCGCGCGCTTTACGCAGATGACCGCGGAGTTCGTAGCCGGCGGCTCGCTGGGGCCGGCTCCGGCGCAGCGATTTCTCTATGTCCTTGACGGCAAAGTCGAGATCAAGGCGAACGGGAAAACGCAGGTTCTTGCTCCAGGCGGATTCGCGTATCTGCCCCAGGGCGCGCCGCACACAGTGCGCGCGAAAGGGATTGCGCGCGCTGCGGTGATTGAAAAGCCCTATGAACCGCAACCGGGCGCAGATGCTCCTGAAATCGCTATTGGCAGCGAAAGCGCCATCACGGCCACACCGCTCATTGACGATCGTGCGTTGCGGGTGCGCAGGCTCATGCCCGACGGACCGGCTTACGATTTTGCCGTGAACACCATGACCTACGATCCCGGCGCGGCGCTGAGCATGGTGGAGATTCATGTGATGGAGCACGGCCTGCTGATGCTTGAGGGCGGCGGCATCTACAGGCTCGGCGACGCGTGGTATCCCGTCCATGCCGGCGACTTCATCTGGATGGGCGCATACTGTCCACAATGGTTTGGGGCGCTGGGCAAGCGGCCGGCAAAGTATCTCATCTACAAAGATTGGTGCAGACATCCACTGGGAGCGTGAACCGTGGCTACGCAACCAAGACTCACCCCAAAACTTTCCATCGACAGACTGATGGTGGAACTGGTGGCTTTGGCTCAGATCACCGAAGTCGAGCCCCCCGCGGTAACTCGCGTGGTTTTCGGAGAGGCGGACCAGCGTGCCCGCGCTTACGTGAAGGGCCTGTGCGCCGCAGCCGGTCTCACCGTCAGCGAAGATGCCGTGGGCAACACCTTCGCACGCTGGCAGGGCAGCGACGCAACGCTTGCGCCCATCGGCACCGGCTCGCACATCGACGCCATTCCCAACGCCGGCCTCTACGACGGTTGCGTGGGTGTGCTGGGAGGCCTTGAAGCCATTCGCATACTTCAACAGCTTGGTTTCAAACCACGGCGCTCTATCGAGCTCGTGATCTTTACGGCGGAAGAACCAACGCGGTTCGGCATTGGCTGCGTGGGCAGCCGCATGATGGCAGGCCTGCTTACGCCCGCGCAGGCGCTTGCCCTTCGCGACAAGGAGGGCCGCGGACTGGAAGAATGGCGTGCACAGGCCGGATTCACCGGACCGCTCGACTCCGTTCGGGTTCCTTCTGGACGATTTCATCAATTTATTGAGTTGCACATCGAGCAGGGACCGCTTCTCGAGCAGGAACGAATCGATCTCGGACTCGTGACGCACATCGCCGCGCCGGCCAGCCAGAGCATCGTAATCGAAGGCGAAGGCGGGCACGCAGGCAGCAGGCTCATGCCGGGGCGCAAAGACGCACTCGCCGCCGCGGCAGAGTTGATTCTCGCGCTCGAGTCCGCGGCTAAATCAACGGGAGTCATTGACACCGTAGGCACAGTGGGCATTTGCGAAGTATTTCCGGGCGCGGTCAATAGTGTTCCCTCACGCGTACTGATGACAACAGACGTTCGCGACATCGACGGCGCGCGCCGCGACAGCGTTCTGGCTGAGTTTGCCGCCGCAGTTCAGGAGGTAAGCACGCGCCGAGGCGTAAAGATCACGACGGAACTGGTGAACGCCGATCCGCCCACGACCTGCGATCCGGCGATCCTTGCGGCGCTTGAGGCGTCTGCGACAGCGGCCGGGAAATCGTACAAAAAGATGGTCAGCCGTGCCTATCACGATTCGTCTTTAGTCTCCTCGATCGCGCCCGTCGCCATGCTGTTTATTCCCTGCCGCGGCGGAGTGAGCCACCGGCCCGATGAGTACGCCTCGCCGCAGTGGATCGGCAGCGGCGTGCACGTGCTGGCACGCACACTGTCTCTTCTCGCGGAGTGAGGCGCGTTTTCAAAACCTCGGCGTGCCGATGTATGCTATCCCTCAACTCGTTTGGCGATGCCGGACTGGGCAACCATGACTGCGCATGCGACAACCCGCGCCGAAAGCCGCATTGTTGGCGCCTCCGTTCCCCGCAAGGAGGGCGTAAAGAAGCTACTGGGCCACGCGTGCTACGTCGACGACATGGAACACGATGGTATGTGGTACGGCGCAACTGTGCGCAGCACGATTCCCCGCGGGATCATTCGCTCTATCGCCTTCGACCACCGCATCGACTGGAGCGAGTTCGCCGTGGTCACCGCTGCGGACATTCCCGGCGAGAATTGCATTCAACTGATCGTGGCCGACCAGCCCTGCCTCGCCGACGGCAAGGTGAACCACTGCGAGGAACCGATTGTGCTTCTTGCGCACCCTGATAAGCACAAACTGCGCGAAGCGGTGAGCGCCGTACACATCGAGTACGATCCTCTGCCACCGGTCTTCACCATCGAGGAGAGCGAGCGCCAGGACCCAATTGTGTGGGGTTGCGATAACATCCTCAAGAGCTTCCTGATGGAAAAGGGCGACGTGGACTCCGCGTGGGCTGCCGCCGCACACATCGTCGAAGGCGAATACCGCACCGGTGCGCAGGAACACCTCTACATCGAAAATAACGGCATCATCGCTGAATACAGCGCTGAATGCGGCGTAACGGTCTGGGGCTCATTGCAATGCCCCTACTATGTCTTCAAATCGCTGCGCGCTGTCTTCGATCTGCCTGAAGACAAGGTGCGCGTAATCCAGACGGAAACCGGCGGCGCGTTCGGAGGCAAAGAGGACTACCCTTCGAATCTGGCTTGCCATGCGGCCCTGCTGGCTATGAAGAGCGGCCATCCGGTGAAGATGGTCTACGACCGCATTGAGGATCTGGCAGCTACGACGAAGAGGCATCCCTCGCGCGTACGCCACCGCACGGCGCTCGACCGTGAAGGCAAGCTGCTGGCGATTGAGATCGACCTCTCTACCGACGGCGGCGCTTACTCCACGCTTTCAGCCACAGTGCTTTCGCGCGCCACGCTGCACTCGACCGGCCCCTACCTTTGCCCGAATGTGCGCGTACGCTCGCGCTCCTGGGCCACGAATACCGTTCCTTACGGCGCGTTTCGCGGCTTCGGTGCGCCGCAGGCCATCTTCGCCATGGAGCGGCACATGGATGAGATTGCCGCGGCGATAGGCATTGATCCCGCGGAGTTGCGGCGGAGAAATTTCCTGCACCAGGGCGACACCAATGCGACAGAACAGTTGATGCGCGAGCCGGTGATCATGGATCAACTGCTTGAGCGCGCTCTCAATGAGAGCGATTATTACGCCAAACGCACACAATTTGCCCGTGAAAATCCCGGCAGCAGAGTCAAGCGCGGCATTGGCATCGCCGCTTTTTATCACGGGTCAGGGTTTACCGGCTCGGGCGAGGTGTATCTGAAATCGCTGGCTGGCGTGGACGTCACACCAGAGGGCCAGGTGCGCGTGCTCGTGTCGAATACCGAATTTGGACAGGGCACGAACACCATTCTCACGCAGATTGCAGCGGAGGCGCTCGGCATTGGCTATAGCGATGTCGCCATGGCAGAGCCGGACACCGCCCTCATTCCCAACAGTGGACCTACAGTGGCTTCGCGCACCTCAATGGTTGTGGGCCACCTGATTGAGCGCGCCAGTTTGCAATTGATTGATCTCTTGCGCCAGCGCGCCGGGCTGGGTGCGAACTATACGCGCGAGGAGTTCTTTGCGGCCAGCGAACGCTACCGCGCCGCTCACGGCGAAGTTTCATCGCTGTGCCATTACGAAGCGCCGCCCGGAATCCACTGGGACGATCAGAAATACCACGGCGAGGCGTACCCCGCATATGCGTGGTCGATTCAGGTGGCGCAGGTGGCAGTTGACACGGTTACCTATTCCGCCGAAGTTGAGGAGATTTGGGCCGTGCAGGAGGTGGGCCGCGTGCTGCACCCGGTGCTGGCCGCGGGACAAATCGAAGGCGGCATCGCGCAGGGCATCGGCTACGCGCTCTACGAAAGAGTCATCTTGGAGGACGGCCGCATGGCCAACAATCAGATGACCAACTACATTATGCCGACCGCGGAGGACGTTCCGCCGATCCACGTTTACTTTGAGGAGATGCCCTTCCGCTACGGCGGATTCGGCGCCAAGGGCATCGGCGAACTGCCTCACGACGGACCCGCGCCCGCCATTCTGAATGCGATTCGCGACGCCACTGGCGTTGCATTCCACGCCATTCCGCTGCTGCCTGAGGACCTTTTCGCAGGACTTGCCGCGAGCCAACCGGCCGAGGAGCCGGCCATGCAATGAACGGAAATGGAAAATCAATGGCGGGCGCGCGCTGGCCGGCGATCCGCTTCACGGTGAACGGCGAGAGCCGCGCGGTGGAAGTGCCGCCGATGAAGCGGCTTCTTGACGTGTTGCGCGAGGACCTGCATCTGACCGGAACCAAGGAGGGATGCGGCGAAGGCGAGTGCGGCTCCTGCTCGGTGCGCATGAATGGCGAACTGGTGAACAGTTGCCTCGTCCCTGTGCTGCAGGCCGAGGGCGCCGAGATTCAAACGGTGGAAGGACTCGCGTCGAATGGCGCGCTGCATCCGCTGCAAGAGGCATTTTTGCAGTGCGGTGGCGCGCAGTGCGGCATCTGCACGCCGGGCATGCTGATGGCCGCCGCGCAATTGCTCGATACCAATCCTCATCCTGGCCTTGCGGAGATTCGCGAGGGGCTGGCAGGCAACCTCTGCCGCTGCACGGGATTTATGCGCATCTTTGAATCGGTGGTGGCCGCGGCCGGCGCACAAACTGCAAAACCGGCTGCGGAAGAGGCGCAACATGCGCGGTAACCCTGCGATGCACGACCTCGTCGCGCCCGGCAGCCTGGGCGCGGTGTTGAATCTGCTTGCCGCGGAACCCGGCGCGTGGACGCCGATTGCAGGCGGAACGGAGTTGATGGTGGCATTCGCCGCCGGAAAGCTCAGCGCGCCGAAGCTGGTGAGCCTTTGGGGCATTCCCGAACTGCGGGCTATCGAAACCAAAGCTGAAAGTGTCGTCATCGGAGCAGCGGCTACATTTCTCGATCTACGAAAGCATCCCATTATTGCCGCGGAGCTGCCGCTGCTTGCCAAGGCCGCAAGCTGGATCGGCTCCATCGCCAACCAAAGCCGCGCCACCATTGGCGGAAACCTTGTCAACGGTTCGCCGGCCGCGGACTCCTCGCCCGCGCTGCTGGCCTGTGACGCTGAGATTGAGATGATCTCCGTGCGCGGCAGTCGCCGCATTCCTTATTGCGAATTTCACACCGGCTACAAGCAGAATGTTCTTGCCGCCGACGAACTGCTCTTCGCCATTCACCTGCCGCGGCGCTTCGCACGCCACAAGCAATACCTGCGCAAGGTTGGAACGCGGCGCGCCATGGCCATTGCAAAAGTTGCCCTCGGCGCGACGGCGCTGCTCGAAAAGGGCGAAGTAAGAGAGATTCGCCTGGGCGCGGCGAGCCTGGCGCCGTTTCCAACGCGGCTCTGGCAAACAGAAGCGGCGCTGAGGAGAAAAGCGCTCACGCGTGAGACGGTGCAGGCGGCGCGGAAGACTCTGCTTGCCGAAGTAAAGCCGATTGACGACATTCGCTCCACCGCCGTGTACCGGCGCCGCGTGGCCGCAAATCTGCTCGACGAGTTTTTGCTCGCGCTCTGCCGGGAGGAATCGCATTCGTGAATCCCGCATTGACAGCGTGGAACGCGGCGGCCGAGGCCGCAGCACTTGAAGCCGTGCTGACCTGTTGCGGATCGAAGCGCTGGGCTACGGCGATGGTGGCCCTGCGCCCCATTGGCAGCGTGATGGAACTGAGCGAGGCGGCAGACCGCACTTGGAGCACTATGCAGGAGGCAGATTGGCTCGAGGCCTTTGCCTGCCATCCGCGCATCGGCGAGCGCAAGGCAGCTCGTGCGGCGACACATGCAATCGGCCGATCGGCGGCGTGGTCGAGGCAGGAGCAGTCCTCGGCCAAAGCCGCGAACGAACCCGTGCTGGCAGAACTGGCCGAGGGAAACGCACACTACGAACAGCGCTATGGTTTCACTTACATCGTCTGCGCCACGGGCAAGAGCGCGGAAGAGATGCTTGCAATTCTCAAACGCCGCCTGGCAAGCAATCGCGAAGCCGAATTGCGCGAGGCTGCGGAGCAGCAACGGCAGATCATGCAGATTCGTTTAGGAAAGTGGTTGATCGAATGAGCACGATATCAACTCACGTATTGGACACGGTGCTGGGCATGCCGGCAGCGGAAATTTCCGTGCGCCTCGAAAGACAGGAGGACGGCTGGATCGAACCTTCGGTGAGCGGCGGAAGCGCCCGGCGCGTGCAGGATGCGCCTTGCGACTGGATTGAAATCTCCACCGGGATCACTGACGCTGACGGGCGCTGCCGTAATCTGGCGCGCGATGCGCAACCCGGTGTATACCGGATCACTTTCGATACCGGCAAGTATTTGCAGCGCAGCGGACGCACAAGCATCTACCCCGAGATTTCCATCACCTTCACTTGCGATGGCAAGGCGCATTACCACTTGCCGCTTTTGCTCAGCAACAACAGCTACACAACTTATCGAGGAAGCTAACGCATGGCCAAACTGGGGGCAAACCGCTACGGCAAATCGAGAGTGCGCTTGTCGCGCATCACGCGCGTCAAAGATCTGCTTGGCAGGGAGCGGCACGAATTCAATGAGTGGACTGTGCATGTGATGCTCTACGGGGATTTCGAGGCCAGTTTCACCAAGGCCGACAACAGCAAGATTCTGCCCACCGACACAATGAAAAACACTGTCTACTTTGTAGCCCGCAACTCCAAGGCGGCGACCATCGAGGCATTTGCTTGCGAACTGGGCGACTATCTGCTCGGTAGCAATTCGCAGGTTGCCAAAGTAAACATCAAGATCGAGGAGAAATCCTGGGAGCGGATGATTGTCGACGGCGCGCCCGACGCCACGACCTTTAAAATGGGCGGGCCCGAGTTGAATACCGTAAGCGCCGCACGCGAAAAGGGTGGTGCGTGGACTGTAACCTCCGGCGTGCACGGGTTGACCATTCTCAAAACTACAAAATCGGCCTTCACGGGTTACATTGTTGACAAACTCACCACGCTTAAGCCAACCACCGACCGCGTCCTCGGAACGCGCGCAACGGTGACGTGGGATTACGCGGCCGCCGCACCGGATTATGCGCAAGTACGCGCTCGGATTGTGTCCGCGCTTCTAAGCGAATTTGCAACGCACAACAGCATGAGCGTGCAGCACACACTGTTCGAAATGGGAAAAGCCGCGATCGAGGCAGCGCCGGAGATCGCGCGCATTCATCTCGCTATGCCCAATCTGCACCATCTGCTGGCGGAGTTGAGTGCCTTCGGCCAGGACAATCCCAACCACATTTTCGTGCCCATTAACGAGCCGCACGGAACCATCGAAGCTACAATCGAGCGATAGGCGCGACCACAATCTACGAAAGGCAAATCAGTGACCAGCACCGCGAGCGCATCAGGTAAGGTGTACCCGGCAAACGATACCGCGGAGAGCTACGGACTGCGCGCGGGCGTACTTGGGCCCGTTGAAACACTGGCGCAATCTGTCTCTGCCATGGCGCCCAGCACTTCCGCGTCGCTCACCATTCCCCTGGTGTTCGCGCTGGCCGGGAACGCTACTTGGTTTGTCTATCTGTTGGCTACCGGCTCCATGCTGCTGGTCGGATTTTGCGTAAGCCGGTTCGCGCGGCTCAGTGCGTCGCCGGGATCGCTTTACACTTACACCGCAAACACGCTGCCGCAGGTATTTGGCGTCGCGGCCGCATGGGGCTTGCTGCTCGCCTATCTTGCCACCGGCGCCTCGGTGGCCGGCGGTGCGCTCTACTACGCGACCGTGCTTTCTGAGCAGTTTCTGCATTGGGCGCCTCCTGCCCTTCCCACGCTCGCTCTGGTCTCTGCCGTCGCCGGCAACATTGCCTACCGCGATGTCAAGCTTTCCGCTGAAGTCATGCTGTGGATTGAAGCCATCTCCGTCAGCCTGATCGTCATCGTGCTGGTTTTGCTGCCGGTTCACGTCGGTTTTCAATTCGATTCGAGCCAATTCCGCCTCAAGGGCGCGTCGTTCAACGCGCTGGGGCCCGCGCTGGTGCTTTCCATCTTCAGCTTTGTGGGTTTTGAGAGCGCCACCACCCTGGGCGGCGAGGTGCGCGAACCGCTGCGCACCATACCGCGCGCGGTGCTGCAATGCGCCCTGCTCGCCGGAGTCTTCTTCATGCTTTGCGCCTACTCTGAGGTGCTGGGCTTTCGCGGCCAGTCCGGCGCGCTCTCCAGTTCCACCAGTCCCCTGCACCTGCTGGCTGCCAGGGCCGGCGTCTCGCCGCTCGGCGTGGCCATTGACTGCGGCGCTTTTATCAGCATGTTTTCCTGCGTGCTGGCTTGCGCTACGGCAGCTGCGCGGGTTCTCATGCGCATGGCGCATGACGGACTGGTGCCGTCTGCACTCCAGCGCACCAACAGGCGCCACGGAACGCCGGGAGCGGCTATCGTGCTATCCATCGCGCTCATGCTCGCCGCCGTCTTTTTCATGGCCCTTTATGGCGACACCGGTTCCACGATGTACGACCTGTTGGGGTCGCTCTCGGTCTTTGGCTTTCTCACCGCTTATGCCTTGGTGGCTCTCGCGTTGCCCTTTGCGCACCGTGCGCTGGGCCAGCATTCTCATTGGCTCGCGGCCATCAGCGTGTTCACCGTTGGCGTCATCCTGCTGATTGGGATCTTCGACCTCAACTCCGCCGCCGATGCGGTTCACGCGCGCATTCCATATCTCTATCTGGCTTACCTCGCCGCAGGACTAATCTGGTATGCGCAGCGGCGAAGAAGATCTTCAACACGAAAAGTCCCAACCCTTTGATGCCTTGCCCGTGTCGCCGCATTAATGTGCAAATCATTGCATCTATGTGGATATCGCAGGCCGCAACGGCTGAGAAGCCCTGTTTCTTTACGTGAAATTTATCTCCCATCCGTTAACATTTTAATAACCCGCACGCATTCTGGATCATCCGGCTAAGAGTATATCTCGCGGTGATCTTGGTTTCTATTTTCTTTTTTTGAACACTTCAGAATGCCGGTTTTCTTTTATTTCCAAACGCATTTTCTAAAACCAGAGAAGCCATTAGGAAATCTCTATTGTCGAGGTAACTCCCTTGAGGCATTGCACGCTATCGCTTTATCACCTGCTTTCCCGGCTGCTTGTGACCGTGGCAGCCGTTGCGCTGTGCAGCAGTACCCTTGTGGCACAGCAGACGCTCGGCGGCATCACCGGCGTGGTAACCGACGCCTCTGGCGGAGTGATTCCCGACGCCTCAGTCACCGTGACAGACGAACAGACTTCGCTGACCCGCACCACGAAGACCACCGGCGCAGGCACTTACACGTTCGTCAACCTGCCCATCGGTATCTACACCCTCACCTATTCGGCTGCGGGGTACGAAGTGCAAAAGACCCCTCACATCACGGTGCAGGCCGACCGGACGGCCACGGTGAACGCGTCTCTCAGGGTTGGCCAAACCACCACCACCGTCGAGGTAGACGCCGCGCCGCTGATGAACGCCGTGGACACTACCAACGGCTACGTGATGGAAACTCAGC
>JAJXXG010000850.1 GCA_021781255.1 Acidobacteriota bacterium | reverse complement strand
GATCACTCTATCTCCAGGGAACCGGTCCAGATATGCCTGCATCCCAAGGATGGAAAATGCCCATGCACGCGGGCTCGAGAATGTAAGTGTCGCTGGAACAGCTGCCTCGAAGAGCCTGCCAGCCGCACCTCTGAGACCAGGGTCGATTGAGTGGCCAATCACTGTGCCGAGTGCCCATAAGGCACGACCGTGACTGTCCTCTGAGCCGACGTCCTCCTGCCATGCGCGAGCGTAACTGAGAAAATTTCTGAACCTGCCTGTCTTCTCATGAAAAGCAAACCACAGAAAAGCCAGATAGCGGTGCGACAATGCCAGGTGCTCATGGCTTTGAGGAGTAGACTCGGCCAGTAGAGTTGTTATGACAAGAGCACGCGCGTTGTCGTCGGTCGTGTATCCCTCAAGACTATTCGGCAAAGAAAAGATGGCATGCTGCAACATGCCCGTGTCGTCGGTCATGCTCACCAGGTGAGCCGTGTTAAGTGGGGGCAGCGTATCCGTTGCCTTTGGCGCGAAGATGTCCTGCAGTGCGGCCCGTGGGCGGAGCATCCGCTCGATGCGCGCTCGTTGAAAACTCGCCATATATGCCTGTGCGGTCTTCTGCCACGTCGTGCTGCGCGAGTGAAGATAAGCCCGCTTTCGCATTGCATGGCGTTCGGCATCATTGTCCAGCAGGGTGATCGCTGCATTTGCTATGGAATCAGGATCATCGAAAGGCACGAGGACACCACGTCCGTCTGCAAGAATCTCTTTGGCGTGCCAATAGGGTGTGGAGATAATCGCCTTTCCCGCACCGAGCGCAATGGCCAGCGTACCGGAGACCACCTGTGCCTCCTGGCGATACGGAGTGATATAGATGTCCGCGGCGCCAACGTGCTCGATCATTTCCTCATTGCTCACAAAACGATTGTTGAAAATTACCTGCGAGGAAACACCACACTCTGCTGCTAACGCCTGCAACTCTTCTCTGTAATGTTCCCCCTCGCGTCGTCTGATATGCGGATGGGTCGCCCCGGAAATGATGTACACAAGGTCAGGGTGCTTTGCCAGGATCGCCGGCAACGCCCGGATCACGGTTTCGATGCCTTTGTTTGGCGAAAGCAGACCAAAGGTGAGCAGCACGGACTTTCCCTGGGTTCCGAACAAATCCTTGAAATAATTGGGATCCATAAACGGCAGATCCGGCACGCCATGGGGGATGACGTCGATCTTTTCGTCGGGCACACCATATACCTCACGCAGAAGAATCGCCGCATGCTCGCTCATCACAATCAATCGATCCGACAGATGACTAATCTCGTCGAGCACCGCACGCTGATTGGAGTCCGGATCGCGCAGAACCGTGTGAAGGGTTGTCACCAGCGGCATCTTCAACTTGCGAATTAACGCCAAGACGTGGCTGCCCGCAACTCCTCCAAAAATGCCGTACTCATGCTGCATGCAGACAAGGTCGTTTCCGTTGAAGTTGAGAAACTCAGCAGCTCGCTCATAAGAGGAGCAATCCTCCTGCTCAAGCTCAATCCGCACACGGTCAGGATATTGATAGCTGGAGTCCGGATCGTTGACAGGAATTGCGAAGAGGCGTTCGCTGCCAAATTCCTTTGCCATTGCAGTGCAGAGGTCTGTTGTAAATGTCGCAATTCCACACTGCCTGGGAAGATAATTGCCGATGAAGGCGATGCGGGTGGGCAGAGGTAACGGAGATGTCTGTATGGTTGGCGAGGTGCTGGAGTGAGCGATACTGCCCTTCTTTCACGCTCTTGATGTGAGCGGTAGCGAGAGACGTTGGACCTTAGTTGGGCCTTAGCGAGTGGGCACACTCCGGCTCAGGATATGGCGCTTTGTCGAAGGATCATCTCATCGACAAGACCAACAGAGGCATGCTGTTGGATCTGACGAGTATGAAGTGTGGCTCGGACAATCTGAAATCCAAGGTATTTTGTGATCTTTATCAGGCTCAATTCGGCAGCATTGAATCGTTCCGGCACTTTCTTTAAGGCCAGAGTGATCGCTTTCTTACGAGCCGATTCGACTGTTCGACCGAAACCCCTACGGGAATGCGCTTCCGTGAGCCACATGAAGTGCCAGTCCGCATTCCGCAACGCCAGATCAAGGGCAGCCGCAGTCGTGTCTTCGACGGACAGCCACCTCTCGCAAAATGGCTCTTGCGTAAGCGCTAATCCTCGGGGCAATGAGCAGCCCGTGCGCAGGAAGACTGCGTATGGCTTCATGCTGGCAGTTTCTGATTACAGGTGCAGCAACTGAATTCCCATCGTGAGGTACCGCCGCGCGGGGATTACGCGTTAAAGAAAACTTCTGCTCTGCAATGGAGCTAACTGTGGTATCAGATTCCGCAAATGAACTGAAAGGAAGAATTCTGACTCTTCTAGAAAGATGGTTCTTTACATCAGATTTGTCAGGGAAGCTCATAGAGACTCCGTCGTCCTGTTGCTTACTTGAAAGGTGCTCGTCTGTAGCGAAGCAGGGACAGCCGAAGGCGAGAAAGGTGATCCAACTACTGTATCGATCATACGCCTGAAATATCTGCTGTGCCGGTAGAGTGCTTTGGCTGCAAATGATACGGGGCCCAGCAATAGATGTACCAACTGACTGCCTCATGAACATAATGCCTTGATTGTTGAGATGCTCGTTTAAGGATGCGAGGAGGGACCATCCGCTGAAGATCGCAACCATGCCGCTCGGTCATGCGCGAACCGAAGAATGCTAGCGACCTCCGACACGTCCATGGCAATACCCATCCTTACTGAGAAATAGAGATCGGCCCCGCGGATTTTGTGGACGCCCCCCGAATGGTATGGGACAATATTCGCAGGATCGAATATTCCTATATACAAGGGTTTACGTGATGCCTGATTCACTACGCCGTTTCAAGGCCGACATCTTCCAAGCCCTCGCCCACCCGACGCGAATCGCTATTATCGAACTGCTGGAAGATGGAGAGCTCTCCGCTGGCGACCGTATCGACAAGCTCGGGATGGAGCCTTCGCGTCTCACGGCCTTCGGGAAGCGTGCGCCAGAGATCGTTGAACGTGCGTTCTTCCTCCGCCCGCCGTTCGGTCTCGCGCCGCTCCTCGCTGCTCAAATCG
>JAJXXG010000762.1 GCA_021781255.1 Acidobacteriota bacterium | reverse complement strand
CATATGTTTTTCTTCCCTTCCGAGCGCCACTGGTCCGCCCATTCAGCCATCGGCGATGAGGGGGTAATTGGATAGATGGCAACCACTTCGGAAAGGCGATAGGCCACGGATGCCGCGGCCTCGTTCCCATCCATAATCACGGTGGGACTCAAAGTCTTCGGTTCACTCATTCGCTTCGCTCCACAAGACGGCCCCAGGGAAGAGCGGCCGCTAGGCTGAGTCTCTGCTTTCAGGCAGTTAGCTGCTGTGACGGTAGGCACATGGAGAGCCATAATTCCCGCATCATGAAACAGGATCTCTGTGGCGCACTAAGCCTTGATCGGAGCTCACACAGTCTGCATCGAGGGTTCGCTTTGACTGAAGTCCGCAACGAAAGCTGACAAGCTACGATTAGAGCCTCTCGTGGGCAAAGGCGGGGACCAGCCGACTCAATTTCTATGGAGAAAGCAAACTTTCCCAAGGACTAAGCGGGACGACTCATACGAATGACGTGAGTCCGCTCCCGGTGCAGAGGATCGACTATGACTCCAAAATACGGCAGTTGTGCACCCGGCTCACCGTTATCAGATGCCCGCAAACCAGGCATAACCGTACTCGGGATCTGTTCCACCTGTCCCCTTGCCGAACTTGCGAATGTCATCTGTTGCCGTAATACGGTTGATGTACTTTATGCTCTTGTAGCCCAGTTGGCGCGGCAGGCGTAACCGCAGCGGCCCCCCAAACGGCACCGGCAGGTCGCTATCGTTCATTCCCAGCGTCAGTAGCGTATGCGGATCCCACGCGTCTTCCATGTCAATGCTTGCCCATTCACCTTCCTCGATCGAGTAGTAAACGACATAGCGCGACTGCGGCATCACACCTACCTCTCGCAGCACATCCGCGAGCGGGACGCCAATCCACTCCGCAATATACGACCATCCCTCCTCGCAGGCAACCTCGGTGATCTGACTACGCAGGCCGAAGCTTCTTAGATCGGATAGCGAGAACGACATCGAGCACGCCACAGTTCCATCAACTGCCAACCGCCAATCCCTGAAGCCACCCGCCTGCAAGCGCCGGAATTCATCGCCAAGAGGGGCCACGGCGTTCGCAAACGGGTTTTTGGAGATCATGGCGCGCGCAAACTCGCGCACGGGTTTGCGCACCGTCAACGCGCGCTGACACGCGTAGGTCAGTGTCTCACCCGGTCCGAAGAGGCCGCCGGCATCGGGTGGAATCAAACCATAGCGCCGCGCCAGGCGATCGGCCACAGCCAACCCGCTTGCGCCTGCAACAGCAGCCGCGCCACCGAAGATCATGCGGCGTCTTGAAACTGTATTCACTCCCGATCCTCCCCATCAGGCACGCGCCCGGTGATCATCGCGCGAACGCTCGCGCGGAATCCCGACAGCGCCACCATCGTTACATGCAAAAGAAGAAACAGGAGCAACAGAACCGTAACGATAAAGTGAATCGTCCGCGCCGACTGCCTGCCACCCACGAGCAGCGCCATCCAGGGAACCACCGCGGTGAACGTAGGAGACATGGCCAACCCGGTCCAAATCATCAGCGGAAACAGGCCAAAAATCACAAGGAGGTAGGCTGTACGTTGGAGAACGTTGTATGAGCGTCTCTCGCCACGGGCAGACGGCGCGAAATTAAGGTACTTCACGATGCGGTCCTGATAGGCCCGCCACGACCAATCCCGCCGCTCCGGAACCAGGTTTTTCAGGAAGTGCCCGCTCCAACAGCCGTAGATCACATAAACGATCCCGCAGAAGACCAGGCCCCATGCGGACTCAAAGTGCAGGTACCGGCTCCAGCCGTTTTCGTCAGGCATTACGTAGTGGTAGCCCGTGGGAACCGTGGCGCGACTCGATGGAATAGGAATTGTGAACAAGGGTGTGGTATTCACATTTCCTACTTCGCCCCAGTAGAAACGTGGATGCGAGATCACGATCAAAATGCCTGAAATCATGAGCGCAACAAAGGAGACAAACGTGAACCAGTGCGTCAGGCGCACCAAGGCTGGGTAATGTTGTCTCTTCATTTCTTCTGTTCGGGAAACCGCCGGCACGCCGTCAGGTTAACATGCCTGTGTCGTGGACAAGAGCTTTTTTCTCTAAAGAACCGAGGCGCAGGCGTTACAACTCGATGAGCCACCTGCGCCTATAACAAACTCTCTCGCCATCTGGTTCCCCTACCGCTGAACCAAGCCCTTTACTAACGCTTCCCACTCCGATTCAAGAGTGGATCGATGAAATCTGCGTCCGGCCCGAGCGTACCAATACTCGGCATTCCATAACACGCCTTCTTTTCGGTGAAGATATGCGTGAACCGCCATTGCGTCGCGCGTAGAAAGGTCGTTCACCAAGTCGTGCGCGCGATCCCACTCACCCTTCGCATCCCACCAAAGAGCAAGCACTGGGATGGGAAGACTGGCCGGAGGTTCCAGATCTTCGAGTGTCGCCTTGAGTTCTTCGACCGTCATGAGCAGAACTCCATTATCGCAGCACGCAATTTGCAGCCAGATGCATTTGCACGCTTAGCCGGCCTGGCATGAGCCTCTCAAGGCATTGATTCGTTGCATTGCTTCACCTCTTGTGTGATTTAAGTCACTTTCGGTCACCCAATCACATGCTAGAAATAAGCCATCGTTCCGGAAGAGTGAACCGCGGGGTCCGCCAGGGGGGTTGGGCAAGGCTGGGGAAACCTGGTTTGCCATCCCCTTCCAGGAGGTCAACGCATGGGTCTGCCCCGCGTAATTTGCCATAGAGATCGTGATTGCAACGGAGCGCATTCCGGTCGTATACTGAAATCCGACCAATCTGGTCGCATTTTCCGATTACTGCCATTCCGGCAGCGGCACGAGGGAGCCAGACGGGTGAGCGCTCTGAGCGAGTTGAACGTCGGCGAACGCGGGATCCTGGAGTCGCTTGACCTCCCCGAATCCGTACAGAACCATTTGATGCACATGGGTTTTGTTCCTGGTTCCTGTGTGCATGCACTGCGCCGCGCACCTGCCGGCGATCCCACGGTCTATTTAATCGACGGCATGGAGATTGCATTGCGCCGTGAGACGGCTGCAGCCATACATGTCCGCGCGTGTACGGGCGCAATTTCCG
>JAJXXG010000432.1 GCA_021781255.1 Acidobacteriota bacterium | reverse complement strand
GTCGTCAAGAAACTTGAGCACAGGGGAGGCAATTGTTGCCTGGGTCATATACACACCACCAAACGGAAGAATCAGGAAACCTCAAAAACGATAGCACATTGCAGTCAATAGGAGAAGTATTTCTTATTTGAAAACTACGGCACGGTTTTTCGCTGCATTAACCATGCCACCGCATGGAACAGCAGCACCGCGCCGGCGCCCTGCTACTCCTCCTGCTCCTCGGACCGGTCGCCGTCCAGATTGTCTGGCGTGACCAGGCGGTGGCGCACGTAATTGTAGGGCGGAACGGTATATCCGCGCAGCAGGGCGATGCCGAGCTGGATAAGCCGGGGGCCGTAGGTCTCCGCCTCGTGCGAGATGCTGCCGACGATGGCGCTTTTGCCGGTCCGCATCTCCTCGATGACCTCGGGGATGCAGTCCTGGCCGACGATGGCGAAGTCGGCCTCGCGGCCGGCCTGGCGGGCGGCCTCCAGCACGCCGAGGGCGCTGGAGTCCGTGGCGGCGGCGACGAGGACGTGCTGCCCTTTGCGATGCCCACTGAGGAAGTCCGAGACGGCGCGGCGGCTGGGCTCGCGCATGCCGCGGCCTTCCAGCCGGATGTAGTGGTCGGGCTGCAGGTCCTTGAGCTTGTCGCGGATGCCCTCGAAGGCGCCGGCGATGCGGCTCTGGACGTAGCTGCCCGCCTCAGAGAATCCTATGCCGAGCACGAAATCCACCTTGCCCTTCCACTTGCGCTGGGCGTGCTGGCCGAGCAGGGAACCGGCCTCAAAGCCGACCTCGAAGTTATCGACGCCGAAGTAGGTGGCGTTGGGGTGGGGGACGTCGATGGCGACGAGCGGGATGTCGGCCTTCTTGAGGATGTGGGCGACGTGGGGCGCGACGTGCTCCTCGACCTGGAACTCGAGGACAAGATCAACGCGCTTGTAGACGAACTCCTGCGCGTTCTGGATGGCAATGTCGGGGTCCTGCTTGTTGTCGAGGACGAACACCTCGACCCCGGCGGCTGCGGCCGCGTCTGTCACGCTGCGGGCCATGGCCATGGAGAAGGGCATGTCGCCGCTCTGCACGGCAAAGCCGAAGCGCAGCCGGCGTGGGCGCGAGACCAGGCGGTACTGTCCGGTCTGCGACTGCGCGACGTAGCCGCGGTGGACCAGCGTCTTGAGGATGCGGTAGACGCTGGTCTTGGAGATGTGGGTCTTCTGGAAGACGTCTTCCAGGGTGACGGGCGCATTGTGCTGCTCAAGGAACTCGAGGACGTCGAGTGCCTTGGACAGGATCGGAATCAGGTAGAGCCTCTTGATTTTGGCCTTGGGCAAAGAATGGCCTCCGCGCTGCAGTTTCAATCCAGAAACGTCGGAAACAAGAATACTCTGTTCTATGCGTAGCTGTTAACCGTGGAGTGACGTCCCCCGCGTTCCTGGCTGATGCGCTCCACGTAGCCGCCCTCGCGCAGGGCTGCGATGGGCGCGGCTGGCAGGCCGCGGGATTCGCGCCATGCCGCTGCGAGCGGACGCACGTCGCGCCAGAAGGCTCCGCGGAAGAGTTCTTCGGCGGCCACCAGATCACAGGACTGCTGGCGGCGGGCCAGCTCTTCGCGATCGACGAGGGCTGCTTTCAGCCAGAGTTCCTGCGCGGTGACGACGGTCTGAACGGTAGCTTCAATCTTGCCCTTCAGGTTGTGGCTCTGGTCCACCATGAAGGCGACATCGAGCTGCAGGCCATCGGACTTGGCGCTGTGAATCTCGTGGAAGATGCGGAAGATCTGGTAGGGATCGATGGAGCCGAGGGTGAGATCATCGTCGGCATAGCGGCGGTCGTTGAAGTGGAACCCGCCGAGCAGGCCGGTGTGGAGCAGCCATGCGACGATCTGCTCGATGTTCTGCGTGGCGTAGTGGTGGCCGGTATCGACCAGGACGCACGCCTGCGGGCCGGCGGTGCGGGCCAGGTGCGAGGACATGCCCCAGTCGGCAATGTCGGTGTGGTAGAAGGCCGGCTCAAAGGGCTTGTACTCGATGAGCAGACGCTGGCCGGGGGCCAGATGCGCATGGGTGGCGCGGAGCGCCTCCTCAAGCCAGCCGATGCGCTTGCGCATGCTCTGGGTACCGGGATAGTTGGAGCCGTCCGGAAGCCAGAGGGAGACATCGCGGGAGTTGAGCTGCTTGGCAATCTCCACGGACTCCAGCATGTGGTCCACGGCGTGCTGGCGCACCTCGGCGGACGGGTTGCAGAGCGAGCCGAACTTGTACTCCTGATCCTGAAAGAGGTTGGGATTGATGGAACCGGCACGGATGCCAAAGCGCTGTTCGAGCGCCTGCACCTGGGGCACATCGCGGACGCCGTTGGGCAGATCCCACAGCACGTGCAGGGCAAGGGTGGGCGTGGCGCCTGTCAGACGCCGAACCTCGGCCGCATCGCTGAACTTCTCTTCCAGCGTGGTTGCGGCTCCGGGCTGCACAAACTTGCCGAAGCGCGTTCCTGTGTTGGCGAATCCCCAGGAGGGGATCTCGATCTGGAAGGAATCCAGAGCCTGAACTACCTGATCCATGATTGCGGGTTCCAATGGTGTCATGCCTGCCTGCCTAATGAGTGGTGAAGGATTCGGACCGTGCCTCGGCCGGGTTTTCGTCGCGCACCAGAATCACATTGAGAAAGCGTGGTCCGTGTACGCCCTTGATGCGCGTCATTTCAATGTCTGCCGTGGCGCTGGGCCCGGAGATGTAGGTGGCCAGCTCAGGTTGCTGCTGGCACAAAGCGAAGTATTCGGGGAGTGTTTCGACGATCTGCGTGGTGCGGAGGATGCACAGGTGCCAGTCCGGGAGCAGGGAGAGCACACGGCGCCCCTCGGCGGCCGAGTGATGTAGCACGATGGTTCCGGAGTCGGCCACGCCCGCAAAGGACTGCGTCACCACGCCCTCGCACTGTTCGAGGGCGTCGGCAGAGAGCCCCGTGTCCTGCTGAAAGTCGTAGCCGGAGGGGAGCCAGTCCTGCGGCAGACCGGGCGGAACTGCAAAGCGGTGACGGCCACTGGCCGCGAGTTGCTCGGCGATGACCGCAGGCAACTGGGCCGGCTCACAGACGGCGACCTCGGCTCCATACTCATGCAGCCGCTCGATCATCAGAGCGAGTCGCTGTTCCGCGTCGAGTGTGCCTTTGCGGAGATACGTGCGCGGCAGTGCGGCGTAATCCTGTGGCGCTGCATTGGCCGTGGCTGTGCGGATGCGGTCGAGGATCAGCGTGCGCGACGTGCTCATTGGCCCTCCTTGCGGCGAGTTTCCCACCACTCGCGGAAGGTCTGGCTGGGCAGGCCGCGCAGGTCGCGCGTCATGGTCCAGCGGGAGCCCATGCCCGGCAGCGCATGAATCCAGCCGTCTTTGCCGGTGAAGGCGCGCAGGGCGATGCGGCCCAGCCGCTGCGCGGCGCGGAAGCGGCCGGCGCTGCTGAAGAGATTGTTGGCAATGCGCATGCCCAAATACATTGGGTCGAGCAGGCGGTCCGTCTCCGCGCGCTCGCGATCCACGACCTTGGCGCGCAAATCGATGAGCACTTCGGGGATGTTGATCTTGACCGGGCAGACCTCATAGCAAGCTCCGCAGAGCGAGGAGGCATAGGGGAGCGACTGCGCGTGCTCCATCTGCATGAGCTGCGGCGTAAGAATGGCGCCGATGGGGCCGCCGTACACCGAGCCGTAGGCGTGTCCGCCGGTCTGCAGGTAGACGGGGCAGGCATTCTGGCAGGCGGCGCAGCGGATGCACTTGAGCGTCTGCTGCTCGGTCTTTTTGCCCAGGATGGAGGTGCGGCCATTGTCGAGCAGGATGATGTGGAAGCGCTGAGGGCCGTCGCCGGGCGTCACGCCGGTCCAGAGCGAGGTGTAGGGGCTCATGCGCTCGCCGGTGGCGGAGCGGGCCAGCAGTTGCAGCAGCACTTCGAGGTCCTGGAAGCGCGGCAGCACCTTCTCAATGCCGGCGATGGTGATGAGCGTGCGCGGCAGGGTAAGGCACATGCGGCCGTTGCCCTCGGACTCGACGATGGCCACCGAGCCGGTCTCTGCCACCAGGAAGTTGGCTCCGCTGATGGCCGTGGGCACGCTGAGAAATTTTTGCCGCAGATAAGCGCGCGCAGCGGCGGTGAGCGCCTGCGGATCGTCGGAGAGATCCGGAATTCCCATGCGCCGGGCGAAGATTTCGCGCACCTGGCTGCGGTTGACGTGGAGTGCGGGTACAACGATGTGCGAGGGCTCGTCCTCGCCCAGTTGCAGAATCAACTCGGCGAGGTCGGTCTCAATGGCGTGGATGCCGGCGGCCTCCAGCGCGGGATTCAACTGAATCTCCGCGGAGGTCATGGTCTTGATCTTGATGACTTCGCTGGCCTGCTCCTGGCGCAGGATGTCGAGAACGATGGAGCGGGCCTCGGCGGCGTCGGCCGCCCAGTGGACCACGCCTCCGGCGGCGGTGCAGCGGGCCTCAAACTGTTCCAGGTATGGGCCGAGATTCTGCAGGACGTGAGTGCGAATGGCCGAGGCAGCGGTGCGCAGATCCTGCCAGTCAGTCTTTTCCGCTACCAGCTTGGCGCGCTTGCTCTGGATGACGCCGGTGGCATGGGCCACGTTCTTGCGCAGTTGCGCGTTGCGCAGGATGGGCAGAGCAGCGGTGGGAAACGGCGGAGCTACGCGCGGGTCGAGGATGACGTTGCTCACGCGATCTCCTCTGCGGGCGAGTCCTCGGTGCTGGCCAGAATCTGGGCCAAGTGCACGGTGCGCACGCCGGTGAACTGCCGGTGCAGCGCGCCGCCGATGTGCATCAGGCAACTGTTGTCGAGCGCGGTGGCGTACTCGGCGCGGGTGGAGAGAACGTCATGTACCTTCCCTGCCAGCATAGCGGAGGATACTTCAGCATTCTTGATGGAGAATGTGCCCCCGAATCCGCAGCATCTTTCAAGATTGTCGAGCGGGACAAGCTCAAGTCCGCGAACCTTGGCGAGCAGGCGGAAGGGGCGGTCGCCCACGTGCAGCCCGCGCAGGCCGTGACAACTGGCATGATAGGTGACGCGATGCGGGAAGTAGGCGCCCACGTCTTCCACGCCGAGGCGGTCGATGAGGAACTCGCTCAGCTCGTGGATGCGCGGCAGAAGGTCATGGAAGTCGCGGCGCAGCTGCTCGTTACCCAACTCCTCAAACAGGCCGGGGTATTGCTCGCGAATCATGGCCACGCAGGAGGATGAGGGAATCACGACCGACTCCGCATCCTTATACAGGCGGACGAAGCGCTTGGCCTGGCAGAAGGCCTCGCCGCGAAAGCCTGTATTGGCGTGCATCTGGCCGCAGCAGGTCTGCTCCGGATGGAAATCGAGCGCGACGCCGAGCCTCTCCAGCAATCGAACGACAGCGCGCCCGGTCTCTGGGAACAGCGTGTCGTTATAGCAGGTAATAAACAGCGACGTGCGCATGGTTTGCACCATTGCTCCCCTTTCGTTCAAGTCCTTGGTCCGGGGGAGCAAAAGCGTATCGTATTCGATAGAGATACGAGTTGTCTATTGCAATTGTAAATCGAATCGCAATTTTCGACGGCGAGGCCGGGGCTTCCTGGAGCAATTCGAAGACATGCCGGCGCCACCATCGGTAAGAGACTCCCCGGTGTCCATTGTCCTACAAGGGGGACGGCCTCAGGCCGGCTCGGTGCTCCAGTCGCAGGGGATTTCGCGGCGTTGCCGGGCGCTTTCGGCAACCCACTCCAGCACGCGCGCCACACGCCATGCCGCGACAGCCTCAACGGGCGGGGCGGCCTTGCCGAGCAGGGCATCGCGGACTCCGGCATAGTAAAGGCGATAGTCGCCGGGCACGGTTTCGACGGGCTGCGTGACCATGCCACCGTCTACATCCGTGCAGAGCGTGCCCCAGGCTGAAGAGGGCTCATGCCCCCAGCCAGATTGATGGATGCTGGTGATCTTGTTGAGCTCGGCCTCCTGGCCATCGACGCCCCATTTCCAGTAGTTGCCGTGGGTGCCACGCAGGTGAAAGCGCGGACGGGCGAGCGCGGAGAGGAGGTTGGCCTCAAACACGACGCTGAAGCCGGGGTAGTGCAGGCGGGCGAGGAAGGCGTCATTGGCGCCGTCGCC
Organism: Acidobacteriota bacterium; assembly: GCA_021781255.1. The sequence continues at coordinate 6,477 of JAJXXG010000432.1, read as the reverse complement.
GTCGCGCTCGCGGCGGACCTCGCCGCCAATGGCCTCCGGCTTGCCAAAGAGGGCAAGAACCTGGTCTCCGAGATGCGTTCCCAGATCGAGCAGCATGCCGCCGCCCTGGCTCGGATCGTCCTTCCACGGGCGACGGGTATTGCCGGGATTCCAGCGGTCAAAGCAGGAGTGAAGGTGGACCAGGCGGCCGAGGGAACCCTCGTGCAACAGTTTACGAATGGTCAGGAAGTCGCCGTCCCAGCGGCGGTTATGGAACGGGATGAGGAGCTTCCCCTGCTGGCGGGCAAGATGGATAAGCTCCGCAATCTGGGCAGAGGTGGTGGCGGTGGGCTTGTCGACGACGACGTTCTTGCCCGCGGCGAGCACCTCACGGGCTACGTCAAAGTGGGTTCCGCTGGGCGTGGCCACCACGATCAGTTCGAGAGAGGCATCGGCAAGCATGGCCTGCAGCGTGCGATAGGTGGTGATGCCGGGGTAGCGCGCGGCGGCATTGTCGGAGTTGCGCTCGACGACGGCGGCGAGTTCCAGTCCATCCACGGAGGAGACGAGCGGGCCGTGAAACACGCGCCCCGCCATGCCAAAAGCAACCAAACCTACTCGAATCATCAGATTTCCTTGTGCGGTATAGGCTTCTCAGCCTTCGAGTTTATATCGCGTCTCGGCCAGCCGGTAGAGCCGCCGCCACACGAGACGATTGACGGTGACGACCATCAACGCCATCAGAACGGTGGCGAGCACCAGCATGGGAAAGCGGCCGGCGTCTGTGGCGGCGCTTATCTGTGCTCCCAGGCCGAGCGTTTGCAGCGTGCGGTGCTGGATGTGGTAGTACTCGGCGAAGATGGAGGCGTTCCACGCTCCGCCGGATGCAGTGACCAGGCCGGTGATGAGGTAGGGGAAGATACCGGGCAGGATCAGCGTCGTCCAGCGCTGCCAGCGCGAAAACCGGTAGAGCGTGGCGGCCTCTTTCAGGTCCGACGGGATGGCCATGGCTCCGGCGATGACGTTGAACAGGATGTACCACTGCGTGCCGAGCAGCATGAGGGCGATGGAGCCAATGCCCAGCCCGCCGCCGAGGCGGATCAGCGCCAGCAGCAGCACGGGGAACAGCGCCGTGGCTGGCACGGAGGCCACCACCTGCGTAATGGGCTGCAGGATGCGCGCCAGACGGGGATGAAAGCCGATGGTGACGCCAACCGGAATCGTCCAGGCAGCGGCCAGCGCAAGCGTGACGTTTACGCGCAGAAAGGTAGCGCCGGCGCCCATCAGCAGCAGGCGGACATCGGCCCAGGAGATGGCCTGCATCATGCGGAAGCCCTCATAGGCGCCCCAGATGGCAAGAAGACCGGCAAAGATGCCGAGGCCGATCTGCAGCATTTGGCCGCCGCGCCTGTCATCGTCCACGGGCTGCACCACGCGGCAGGCGCGGGTGACGGAGAGGCGACGGTAGATGCTCTCCTCCATACCGCTGAGGGCGCGGGCGGGCAGCCGGCGCAGAAAGCTGGACCGCTGCAGCAGCGTGAGCATGGGCGAGGTAACGCGCGTTGCGGACTCAACCTGCTCGAACTTGAACTTGTCGCTCCAGGCAATCAGCGGACGCCAGATGAGCTGGTCCGTGGCCACGATGATCAGCACGAGGACAGCGAGGCCCCAGAGGAGCGCGTGCATGTCCACGGGGCTGGTCGAGGCCGCTGTTTGCAGGTAGCTGCCTAGGCCGGGAAGCCGGAAGAAGCGGTTGCCGAGCGGAAACATCTCGCAGGCGATGAGGGCAAACCAGCCGCCTGCAACGGAGACAATGGAGTTCCAGATGAGGCCGATTGCGGAGTAGGGAAGCTCAAGCTGCCAGAAGCGCTGCCAGGCCGAGTAGCGATAGATGCGCGAGGCCTCAATCATCTCGCGGGGAATGCTCTTCAGCGAAGAGTAAAAGCTGAAGGCCATGTTCCACACCTGGCCGGTGAAGATGAGCAGAATGGAGCCCATCTCAATGCCGAGTTGATGGCCGGGCACGAGGGCCATCATGCCGAGCATGACGCCGGGCAGAAAGCTAAGCACGGGAATGGATTGCAGGATGTCGAGTACGGCGATCATCCAGGCTTCCACACGCCGGTTGTAGGCGGCGATATAGCCGTAGCCCACAGCGAAGATCAGGCTCAGCAGGTAGGCGATGCCAATGCGCACCACGGAATAGAAGGCATAGAGCGGCAGCGCGCGGATGGAGTGCGAGATGGGCACGGCGGGCGTGGGCCTTGCCAGCCAGTAGCTGCCCACCTGCAACAGGCTGAAGAAGGTGGCAATGCCGCACGCGCCGATGATGAGATCAGTAAAGAACGGCCAGTTGCGCACGGCAACCAGGGAGCGGCCAAAGGTGTTCTGGATCCTCACTTGGCGTCCTCGCTGGCGGCAATCTCCTCTTCCAGCGCGTCGGGCATCACAAAGCGGCGGCGGCCGGCGTCAAAGTCGAACAGCTCGGCGTAACGGCCCCAGGTGATGGCGGTCTCCATCTGGCGCTGCGACTCCTCTTCGCTGAACTGCTCATCGATCATGTCGAGGAAGAACTCCTCGGGGACGGTGTGGTCGCTCTTGGCCTCAAGGGCGCGGCGAATCTGGCGCAGCAGCAGGACGTTCTCAACGGCTGCGTCGCGGAAGAGCTCCTTCTGGCGCAGAATCTCGGAGTTGGCGAACTCGGCTCCGCTGTCGGTAATGGCGGCGTCGCCCTCCTCGATGGTGAGGAAGCCAAGAAGCTGCGCGGCGTCCACAATCGGCAGCAGGTCGTCGATCTCGAAGGCGAGGTCGTCGGCCAGGCGGTAGATGTCGTCGCGTCCGCCCTTGTCCAGCAGCAGTTCCAGCAGGCCCGCCACACCGCCCGGACGGGCGTGGGGCAGCATCTGGTAGCGCATCTGGCGCTGGTCGCGCACGCGCGGACCGGCCTGCTGGTCGGGTGCTCCGGTGGGGGCAACGTCGGGCCGCGTGAGCACCTTGTAGATGTAGTCGACGAGCTGCGTGAAGGGTTCGGATTTGCGGTCGCGCGGCTGCGGCAACTGCACTTTAAAGTCAGTGCGGATGTGGCCGGGGTTGCGCCCGAGCACGATGATGCGGTCGGCCAGCAGCACGGCTTCTTCAATGTTGTGCGTGACGAGGAAGACGGCCTTGGTGGGCATGGTTTTCTTGGCCCACAGCTCCAGCAGTTCGCTGCGCAGGTTCTCCGCGGTGAGCACGTCGAGGGCGGAGAAAGGCTCATCCATGAAGAGAACCTCCGGCTCCACCACCAGGGCGCGGGCAAAGCCGACGCGCTGGCGCATGCCGCCGGAGAGTTCCTTGGGATAGGCAGCCTCAAAGCCGTCGAGACCCACGGTGTCGAGCATGCGCATGCTGCGCTCGTGCCGCTCAGCCGGAGGAACGCCCCGCGCCTTGAGCGGGGCCTCCACGTTCTCCAGCACGGTGAGCCACGGGAAGAGGGCGAAGCTCTGGAAGACGATGGAGACGTTGATTTCGGCCTCTGAGATGGGCCTGCCGTGCCAGTAGACGCGCCCGGCCGAGGGCAGCGAGAGGCCGGTGAGCATGCGCAGCATGGTGGACTTGCCCGAGCCGGAGGGGCCGAGCAGAGCGACGATCTCGCCCGGCACAATGCTCAGATCGGTGGCCGCGATGACCTGAATGCGGTTTTCGCTCGGCTGCGCATAGTACTTCTCAATGGCCTCGGCGCGAATGATGGCGTCGGGCTGAGACAGGGATGTGCCGTTCTGGATGCCTGCTTCCTGCATGGCTTGGATCTCCGCTTCGGTGTCTGCCGGCATGCGTGGGGACCGGCCGCTTCTTACAAGTTTATGATTGCCGGGTTGCTGATCGATGAATCGTCCCATGCCGGCCCGGACATGTCCTTCTTCCCGGCACAGGCCGGCACAACCTTTACCCGGATTCCGGGTCTATAGGAGAGACGACGCAGTACGGCAGCCAAGCGTATCATTCTGGTAAAGCCATTCCGACAAGGGAAGGGGAACGATGGGCAAACCTGCAAGTTGCCCTCTGGCTAGACTCTTCCAGAACTGAACGCGAGTTTGCCAAACCAATCGAACGTTGAAGAGAGTATGCCCGAAAATAACGCCAAACCCAAGGTGCTGGTAGTCGACGACGAGCGGGTTATCGCCGACACGCTGGCCATGATTCTGAATCAGAGCGGCTTTCAGGCCCGCGCGGTCTACTCCGGCGAGAAAGCGCTGGAGATGGCGTCCACCTTTGTGCCGGACATGCTGATCACGGACGTCATCATGGACGATCTGAACGGCATCGACGCGGCCATCCGCATGCGGGCCCAGTTGCCGAATATCAAGATTCTGCTGTTCTCAGGCCAGGCTGCCACGGCCGATCTGCTGGAGAAGGCGCGCGCCCAGGGATACGAGTTTGAGATCCTGGCCAAGCCGGTGCATCCGCAGGACCTGCTGGCGCGGCTGCGCGGATAGCACTCGCCCGCGCGTTTACTAGAGCTCGCGGCGGCCTTCCAGCGCGCGTGTCATGGTCACTTCGTCGGCGTATTCGATATCGCTGCCGGCGGGGACGCCCGTGGCGATTCGCGTGATGCGTACGGAGAAGCCACGCAGAGCCTGTGCCATCCAGTTGGCCGTAGCTTCACCCTCCAGGGTGGGGCTGGTGGCCAGGATCACCTCATCCACTTCGCCCCGCTCCACCCGGCTCAGCAGGGAACTGCCGCGTAACTGGTCCGGCCCCACGCCGTGCAGGGGCGAGAGCGTTCCGTGCAGCACATGGTATACGCCGTGATAGCTGCGCGTGCGCTCAATGGAGGCGATATTGGTGGGCTCCTCTACCACGCAGACCAGCCGCTGATTGCGCGCCGGGCTGGCACAGTAGACGCAGGGGTCCACGTCCGTAACGTTGTTGCAGACGGAGCAGAGGCGCAGGCTGGCCTTCAGATTGCGCACGGCATCGGCCAGCGTTGCGGCGTCCTCGTCACTGGAGCGCAGAATGTGAAAGGCGTAGCGCTGGGCGGTCTTGGAGCCCACTCCGGGCAGCTTCTTCAGCTCGTCCATGAGCCGCGCCATGGGCTCTGCGTAGCGTGACACCTGTCTCCTCCTGAACACACTTGCGGGATCGACGCCCGCGCATTGCTATACCAGGCAGCAGCCTAGCCGAGCCCCGGCAGCTTCAGTCCGCCGAGCATGCCCTGCACGCTGCTCTGGATGGCTTCGTCGGCCTTGCGGCCCGCGTCATTGACGGCGGCCACGACCAGGTCCTCGAGCATCTCCACGTCGGCCCGGCTGCCGCTGAGGCTGCTGACGGCAGCGGGATCGATCTGCAGCTTGAGCAGTTGCTTTTTGCCGTTCATGGTCGCGGTCACGGCACCGCCGCCGCTGCTGCCCTCCACCACGGTCTGGCTCAGCTTCTTCTGCACCTCTTCCTGCATCTGGCTGGCCTGCGACAGCATCTCCGAAAGCTTGAGGGGATTGATCATGAGCGGTCTCCTCCGTATGTTCTATTTGGTGCGAAGATCGACGACGCTGCGCACGTCGGCCTTGAAGATATCCCGGGCGCGCTGCACCAGCGGATTGTCCAGCGCCGCCTGCTGCACGCTGCCGGCCAGCGGTGCGGCCGCTGCGGCAGGCACGGGGCCGGAGCCCTCGCCGGGGACCACCATGAAGCGCGTGGATGCGCCCAGCCGCTGCAGCTCCTGGCGAATGATTTTCTCCGCTGCGGCATTCACGGTGAGGCTGAGCATCTTCTTGCCCATGCCCGGCGCTTCCATGCGCAGGGTGCTGCCGTCCTGCTTCCAGGTGGCCACGCCAAGCAGTTGCGCGGCCGATGCGTGCCCTGCCGTAGAGAGCGCCTGGACGACAGCCTGCCGGAGTGTGTCCGTATCCACCGCGCCTGCCGCAGGGTTCACCGCCGGCGCGGCTTCAGGCGCCTTGGCCAGCGAGCCCTCTGTAAGCGCCTCGGCAAAGCCCGGCGTTGAATCTGCCGCAACAGGGAAGGGCGCAATCGCGCGCGCCGGAGCCGCGGCGACCTCAACCGGCGTCTCCTTGAGCTTGCTGACCGGCGTGTTCCCCTGTGTGGCCAGTGCAGACGCAGGCGTTGGCGTGGCAATGGCCGTGGGCGCAGGCGGCGCGCTCACGCTGGCGGAGTCGGCAAACGGCGAAAGAGACGGCGCGGCGGGCTTGGGCGGCGTCGCGGGCGCAGCCACTGCGGACGGGAACGCGCGCGGCGCGCTGGAGGCTGGCCGCGGTGCGGGGGACGATGTGGCGGCGGCTCCGCGCAATCCCGCGCCGGAGGCCACGCCGCTCAGCAACTCCTCCAGCGGCAGCAGGCGCTGCGCGTGGATCAGCTTGAGCAGGCCGAGTTCCAGGTGGAAGCGCTGCTCCTGGCGATAGTTCAGGTCGTCAAAGGTGCGCAGCACAATCTGCAGGTTGCGTGTCAGGTCTTCTTCTGTAAAGAGCATGGCGGTGCGCGCGGCGCGGGCGCGTTCGTCGCTGG
>JAJXXG010001246.1 GCA_021781255.1 Acidobacteriota bacterium | reverse complement strand
CGAAGAAGTCGTGGATGCGTGCGATCTGCTGATTGATTCCGGGGTGCGGCAGATCTCGCTCGCGGATACGGTGGGCCTGGCCTCCCCCGAACAGATCGCGGAGACTGTGGCAGAAGTGCTGGGAGCCTATCATGAGATTGAGCTTGGCGTGCATATGCATTCGCGCCGGGCAGAGGCACCGGCGCGAATTCGCGCGGCGTTTGGCGCGGGTTGCAGACGTTTTGACGCGGCAATCGGCGGACTTGGCGGATGCCCGTTTGCGCAGGATGCGCTGGTGGGCAACATCCCCACGGAAATCTTGCTCGCCGAGTTGGCGGAGTGCGGCGCCATGCTGCCCTCGCTTGGGCCGCTGGATGAATTGATACGAGCAAATGCAGAGATTGCGATACGCTATGGCACGCAAGCGAAATAGCGAGCGGCCTGTGAGTCCGCGCGCGTGACCTGGAAGTTGGCTTGGAGGACAAGTTGAATTTCAAAACGATTTTGGTTGCAGACAACCCTCCTATTCGGACCATTACCCTGCATCGGCCCGAGCGTCGCAACGCGCTCACACCTCAAATGCAGTTCGAGTTGATTGCCGCAATGGAAGAGGCCGCTGCCAGCGAGTGCCGGGTTCTGGTGTTGTGCGGGGCAGGCGATGCCTTCTGTTCGGGCCTGGATTTGTCAGTGTTGCAGGGCATGAAGGACAAGGCTGCAAGCAACCATCGGGAGGACGCGGAGCAGATCGCCAGACTCTTCAGAACGTTGTACGAGTTGCCCATGCCGACCATTGCAGCGGTGCATGGCGCCGCAATTGCAGGTGGAGCCGGATTGGCCATGATTTGCGATTTTACCCTGGCAACGCCTGAGTCAAAGTTCGGCTTCACTGAGGCACGGATTGGCTTTGTGCCTGCGCTGGTGTCAGCCTTTTTGGCCTTGCAGATTGGGGACAAGCGAAGCCGGGATCTACTGTTGACCGCACGGATTTTCGACGCGGCAGAGGCCTGGCAGCTAGGCCTGGTGAGCAAGGTGGTGCCGCATGGCGAGCTCGCGCAGCATGTCAGGGCACTGGCGGAGGTGCTTCTCGCCAACAGTCCGCAGTCCCTTCGCTCAACCAAGCGGTTAATGGCCACGCAGAACAAAGCGTGGCTGGACGCCTCGATTGCGCTGGCGATAGAGGCCAACGCTGCGTCTCGAGAGACAGCGGATTTTCACGACGGTATCGCAGCATTTCTTGATAAGCGAAAGCCGGCGTGGACGAAATGATCGCTGCATTCTAGATAGCGGCATCGCTAAAGCGCAGGGCCGCCTCGGTTCGCCCGCTCACCTGCTCGCGTGTTACGCCATCCGCAAGCTCGATCACCAAGAATCCCGATGGTGTGACATCGAGTATGCAAAGGTCCGTGATCACGCGATGGACAACTCCCGTTCCAGTAAGCGGCAGTGTGCAGTTGCGTAGCAGCTTGGCGCCGCCATCCGGGGCAGTGTGCTCCATCAGAACCAGGACGCGCCGTACGCCGGAAACAAGATCCATAGCTCCGCCCATTCCTTTCACGCGCTTGCCTGGGATCATCCAGTTGGCCAGGTCGCCGCGCTCTGAGACTTGCATGGCTCCCAGGATCGCCAGGTCGATGTGACCGCCACGAATCATTGCGAAGGAATCGGCACTTGAAAAAGTCGAAGCGCCGGGAACGAACGTCACTGTCTCTTTGCCCGCATTGATCAAATCGGCGTCAACCTCGCTGGCGAGAGGAAACGGGCCCATGCCGAGCAGGCCATTCTCCGACTGCAAGGTCACAGCCATTCCTGCGGGAATGTGGTTGGCAACCAGCGTTGGGATGCCGATGCCCAGGTTGACGTAGAAGCCATCCTGCAGTTCCCGGGCGGCGCAAGCCGCCATCTGATGACGATTCCATGGCACGCCGTTATTCCTCCCGCGTAGTTCTCTTCTCGATGCGCTTCTCGGGATGCGGGTTATGCACGAGCCGGTGAACAAAGATCCCCGGCGTGTGAACCTCGTCCGGATCGAGTTCACCCGGTTGCACAACGATCTCTGCTTCGGCCACAGTAATCTTGCCACAGGTAGCCACGTGCGGATTGAAGTTGCGCGCGGTGCGCCGATAGATGAGGTTTCCGTGGAGGTCGGCTTTCCAGGCTTTCACCAGGGCCACGTCGGCCTGAATGCCGCGCTCGAGGATGTACGAAATGCCGTTGAAGGTCTTATGTTCTTTCCCCTCGGCAACCAACGTGCCTATGCCGGTTCGCGTATAAAAGCCGGGTATGCCTGCGCCTCCTGCTCTCATGCGTTCGGCAAGTGTGCCTTGAGGGCAGAACTCCACCTCTAACTCGCCGGCAAGGTATTGCCGCTCAAACTCCATATTTTCGCCCACATAGCTTGAGATCATCTTCTTGACCTGGTGGGCTCGGAGCAGCAATCCAATACCCCAGTCATCCACGCCGGCGTTGTTGCTGGCGATGGTCAGGTTGCGTACGCTTAGATCGCGCAGAGCAAGAATCAGAGCCTCGGGAATCCCGCACAGGCCAAAGCCGCCGATGGCGAGCAACATGTCATCCCGCACAATCCCATCCAGCGCGGCGCTTGCGTCCGGCCATAGCTTGCTCATTCCCGATGCGGGCTTGCTGCGATTTTCCATCGTCAGTCACAACCCCCTTCCCAGGCCTTGCACCGCTCCGCGAATCAGCCGCCATGCCGACCATTCAGTGGGTCATGCAACGGTCAACGTTGCCTGAGGTTCAACGACTGAAAGTTGCTCCGCCCCACTGGCGAAATCGGTCTGCCCGGTATTCCGTACCAGTTGATTGTAAGTGTAGCGCGATCTTTTAAGAGGGACTGGAGTGCCCCGCGCTGGCCCATGCGGAGCCACCCCGGGCGGGAAAAGCCTTACACCGGCCTGACGCGATCCACAGTGTAAGGCACCTTCGAGGTGGAAATCAGGACAGCGTCGATGGCCTTGTTCGCCAAAAGTTCCCGGAGGCCGGAAATCTTTGCGACGCGACAACTATTGCTTATCAAACAACGAAGCGGAGTTAGCTGCCTTGTTCCGTTCAGAGGACTGCCGCAGTGCCTGAGCGGCAGCGGCCCGCTCTCCCGTCTTCTGGTAAAGC
>JAJXXG010001233.1 GCA_021781255.1 Acidobacteriota bacterium | reverse complement strand
ACGTCAACAGGCCAAGCGCGTTCAGTCATCCAGACACTTCGACTGCGCCTTGCGGCGGTTCATGATTCGCAAGTACAAATAGCGCCGCAAGTATACACTTGCCTGTGCCCCTCGTCACAGGCCCTTGAATTTGAGCAAGCAATTCGTTTTATTTCCGGCGGGCAGTCGCGCAAATTGAGTCGCAGTTTCGCGTCAGGATTGCGCCGGCAAGCCAGCGGGCGCAGGGTTACGCGGCTGGCCTGCCAAAGCACGGTTCAGAGCATGAATTTGGAACTGCATTGTGAGACATAAGAATGTGGTCCAGACCCACCAGCGCAAGAATCTCTTCGATCCTTGGCGATGCGTTCGAGACCGCGAAGTCGTGGCCGGCGTTCCGGGCGCAGGAGTAGAGCGAGATCAAAGCCGCAATGCCCGCGGCGTCAATGCGTTCCACCTGCCGCAGATCGAGGATCACGTTCTGCTGGCGCACCAGGGGCGTCAGGCGCTCCAGCAGAATCTGTTCCTCGCCGCGCACCAGTTCGTGCACGTCTCCGGGAGCCATCATCAGCGTGTCTGTCGTGGTGCAAAGGATGCCGTTCATAATGAAACCTCCTTGGGACGCCTTTCGCCTTCGGGGGCGTCACGTGGGCAATGCCGATTGCGGCTATTGTTCCCGCCTGCGTATGTTGCACCTGAACTGCCAAAGCTGCCTCGGGCGCAATATGCTGAAATGACTCGTGAAGCGGGCCACTCGTCCTGTGCCTCTCCCGATTCCGAGTGTCCGGTTTCGATTTCGGCGTCCGCAATCGAACACGTTGCAGCTATCTACGCAAAAGGCAGGTTCACAAGTTCCATGTCTGTTGGCGAAGAAAGTCGAGCGCACGGATTGAGCGCGGAGCGAGCGCGTCAACTTGCGCTGGAGCATGGGTTTGCCGAGGCGGGCCTTGTTGCGCTTCCCCATGCGCGTGAAGCGCGGGATGCGGCGCGCTTTGAGCAGTGGGTGCAGGAGGGGCGCGCCGGGACGATGCACTACCTGGCACGCACCGGCGAGGATGGGCAACTGGTGCGCGCCCGCGTGGCGATTCCATTTCCGTGGGCGCGCTCGGTGATTGTCTGCTTTGCCGGTTACCACTCTTCGCAGCCGCTCTCCACCGAACCTGCCGCGGCAGCAACTGGCTGGATCGCGCGTTACGCGTGGTCAAGCCGCGTGGACGCTGCCGGCGCGCGCCGCGCGAGCGACTACCACAAGGTGCTGCTGAAGCGGATGCGCGCGCTTGAAGCACGGCTGCACGACGAACTGGGCGACTTCGAGTCGCGGGCCTATGTGGATACCGGGCCCGTGATGGAGCGCGCGCTGGCCACGGCGGCAGGTCTGGGCTGGACAGGGAAGAATACCTGCCTGATTCATCCCAAGCTTGGCTCGTACGGGTTTCTGGCGGTGCTGATCACTTCACTGGAAGCAGAGGCCGGGCCGGCGCAGCTAACCGTGCCAGACCGCTGCGGAAGCTGCCGGCGCTGCCTGGATGCCTGCCCCACCGGCGCGCTGATCGCCCCCTACCAGATGGATGCGACGCGATGTATCTCCTACCTGACCATCGAACACAAAGGACCGATTGCCCCGGAACTAATGCGGGACACGGGGCGCCAGATCTTCGGCTGCGATATCTGCCAGGATGTGTGCCCCTGGAACCGCAAGGCGCCGGTGAGCGCAGATGCAGAACTGGCGGCGCGCGCGGAACTGGTGAATCCCGCGCTGGAGTGGCTTGCCCGGATGGATGAAGCGGAGTTTGAGCGAACTTTCAACGGGTCCCCGGTGCGACGAGCGGGCTTTCTGGGATTGCGCCGCAACGTGACTGTCGCCATAGGCAACAGCGGGGCAAAGCAATTCGCCCGGTTGCTGCAGGAGTGGGCAGGCACCGCAGACGAAGGACTGCGCGCAGCTTCCAGATGGGCCCTTGAAAGGCTTGACGCGCAGGCAGGTCCGAAGAAAAACCAGTAACTCAAACCGCAGGAACCAGGGCCTTCCGCAGGGAAGGCCCCGGACTGACTTATGTAGCCCGCATCACGTTTACCGCGCTCAGGCCCTTGGGGCCTTGCTGGCACTCAAACTCGACGGCCTCGCCCTCATTGAGGGTTCTGTAGCCGCTTTCCTGAATGGCGGAGAAATGTACAAAGACATCTTCACCGCTTGACCGCTGGATGAATCCATAGCCCTTGGCCCCGTTGAACCACTTCACCACACCATGTTCTTTCATTCACCTTCTCCTTGTTCTGTGGCGAGCGCAACACCACGGCTCTTCGCTGCAGACAGTTCCGCCGCACCCGGCAGAGCAGAACTCTCCACGAAGAACCAAACCGGCCCAGATATGCCACGAGCCGCCTGAGCGCGCGTCATGCGTGCGCCTTGGCAGCTCGATAACCTACCTGAGTTGTGCTCTCCAACAACCAAAACATCCAAAGCTAACGGCCTTCCATTGATTCCGAAACAGTACGCCGAGGGTGTACTGTGCTCTCCTTTATGGCAGGAAAATAAAGAGTATGCAAGCAGAAAATGAGCTGGAAGTCGCAGATGAAACAGCACCTTGCGGGTGAATGTTGATTAAAGTATAAAATTCTGGCTCAGGACTTTAATACATTACAAATAAATCAGGCACGGCCAAAACAACTGCCCTGGCAGAGCGTCCGGGCTGCCCAACTCCGGGTACGGAGCCTCCAGCTCGGGGTTTCGTGCTCCGGCGTCAGGCGTCTGCGAACAGCTATCCTTAGAAGCAAGGGGCTTGCCTGCTGCTGTGCTGGGCAGTAATTCCCAAGAATTCCTTACGTAAAGAGATATTTGTGACGGACGTCCCGAATGCAGGCACTCGAACCGGCCCGTTGATCGAAGCTGATGAAGTGGTTGACGCGTCTGACGCGGCCGAGAGTTCCAAGTGGTATCGCCTGCGCACGGATGGCGCGGCGCTTGTGAACTATCTGCTGGACAGCGAAGTGCATACCTATGCCTTCAGCGTTGCGGCCAACGCGATTCTTTCCTTCATCCCCCTGATTGTTCTGCTCTATACGCTGGCCATCTCGGTTTTTCGCTCGCGCACCATGGCGGATGTAGTCAGCGATTTTGTGCGTTATTTTCTG
>JAJXXG010000090.1 GCA_021781255.1 Acidobacteriota bacterium | reverse complement strand
AAGTACGCTGTCTCTTGAATATTCCGGCCTGAAGATCAGGACGGACCCAAAAGGTTGATCGCATGGCTGTGGCTCCCAATCGCAAGTATCAGCAACTCGACCAATTCAAAATGCCGCCCGGATTTCGCGGCCGCTCCGCTGTCTGGGTGCAGCTTTGGTGGTGCGTGCAGGCAACTCTCTTCGCGCTGTCGCCGCAGGTGATGTACGGATGGAGACGGTGGCTGCTGCGGCTGTTCGGCGCCACCATCGGCAAGGGCGTCGTCATCCGCCCAGGCGTGCGCGTGACATATCCATGGAAGCTCACGGTTGGCGACTACTCCATGATCGGCGACAGCGTCGAACTGTACACGCTCGGTGAAATCGAGATAGGCGATTGCGCCGTCATCTCGCAGCGTTCCTACATCTGCACCGGCTCGCATGAATATACGCGCCCGACCTTCGATATCTTCGCCCGCAAAGTTGTCATTGAATCGGAGGCGTGGCTGGCCGCGGATGTCTTCGTTGCTCCCGGCGTGCGCATCGGACACGGCGCGGTCATCGGCGCCCGCAGTTCGGTTTTCAGCGACGTGCCGCCGGGCATGCGCTGTATCGGCACGCCCGCGCGCGTCGTGGGAGCGCGCACAATGCAGCCTCAAGAGCAGCGCGGATCCTTCTGAGGCGAATCGCATGCACGCGAGTGCGGGCGTTGTCGAACTGCGCTGTTCAGTCGGGGGAGTATGTTGAGCATGAAGGGCCCGCTGCGCGGCGTGCGCGGCAATGCAGACGGCAGTCACAGCGCGCGGTGCAGCAAATTGCTGGAGGATTGATGCGGGAAATATCGATCATGCACGTTGTTCTTGAACCGCGCTACTCCGGAGCGGAGATACTGGTCCGCGATCTCGCGCAGCATCAGATGCAAGCAGGGCATCGTGTTTCAATAGCCGCCCTCAGGCCCGCGCAGCAGAGCTTTGCCGGAGAGATGCAGAAGCTTGAGCAGCAGGGATGCCGGATGCTCATTCCGGATTCCGCACTGGATGGCTTGCGCAGGGCACGATGGCTGCACCGCTCAGTGAAGGCCATTGCGCCGGACATTGTGTTCGCGCATTCAGTTCTGCCGAGCGTATACACGCGATTGGCGCTGCGCTTCACGCGCAAGCCGGTGATCGTCACGGTGCTGCATTCGGATGATGACTTCAACGATCAGCGCATCCGCAGATTGGAAAGACTGCTGCGGAGCCGCCACGCGCGGGTCATTGGCGTGAATACCAAATCCGTTGACAATTATCGCCTGCGCGTTACAGATCGCGTTTCCACGCAGGTCGTGATGAACGGCGTCCATACAGATCGCTTTGCGCGGCTTGCGAGCGAGTCCCAGGCATGGCGCCAGAGGCTCTATGCGCCGGAGTCCGGTGAGGTCATTGCATTGCAGGTCGGCCGCATCTCTATTCAAAAGCAGCAGCATGTTTCCGTCGAGGCCCTCATTCGCATGAAAGCCCACGGCATTACGAATCTGCGCCTCGTGATTGCAGGACCAATTGACGAGCAGGACTACTTCGACAAGCTGATGACTCTCATCCGAGAAGGCAAAGTTGCGCGCCAGGTGCAGGTGATGGGCGCGCGCGGCGACATCGCGGAACTGCTCGCAGGGGCGGACATGTATCTTATGCCATCCCAGGGCGAGGCGCACAGCATTGCCGCGCTTGAAGCGCTCGCCTCCGGCGCTTATTGCGTGTTCAGCGACATCCCTGCGTTCGCGGGCTTTCGGAGCCTTCCCGGCGTCTCCATGCTCGGTGATCCGCCCATCGTCGATGATCTGGCCTGCTGCCTTGAGGATGCACTGGCCAATGGACATTGGCGGAAGCGGTACGAGCGGGATCTTGGCGATCTTACTTTCGAGCGATGTGCCGCCGAATATAATCGCCTCATCCAGCGATTACTTTGCCTTCCCGCATAATGCGGCCATGCCCTGCGGGTGAAGGATTTTTCCAATCAGGCTCCTGCAAGTGATGTTGCACACCCAATGAAAGATACAATGGCTTCGCTGCAGAAAATCAGAAAGCATCGCGGCACTGCTTGCGGGCGTGTCCGCGGGTCTGCCTGAAAGCTGCCAGCGGCGGGCTTTCCCTGAGCCAGGCCTTCGGTTGGATGATGACCTCGAACGCGCTCAGAGTTCGCGTCTCGATTTTGCTTGAGGCGGCCGTTGCAAAATCGCTTCTGGAGGCCGCCAAAGTTTTTACCTGAGAACCGCGTTGTTCGGTTCGTCAGAGCACAACGGTTGAGGATTTCCGGATATTCAAATGACAACAGACGATAGCCACGTACCAGCTTCCGGGTCGACTCCCCAGCGGCCTTTGGATGACAACCCGGGCTCCCTGCTTCAATCGGATTTCAACGCAGAGTCGCCCATGCTCTACGACGCATGGGTCATGTTGCGTCGCAGACGCTACTGGGTGCTCGTCACGTTTCTCGTGGGGATTGCCGCATCATTGATTGCCGCCAAAATCTCTCCGCCCATGTTCGATGCTGTATCGACAATACGCATCGTGGAGGGCGGCAACTCCGGCATACAGTTTGAAGATGCGCCCGCCAGCTCGATTCTTGGCGAGGACCCGGAGATCAAGCTTCAGACCGAGATTGCGGTGCTCACCAGCCACACGGTCGCCATGCGCGTCGCCAATGTGCTTGACCTGTATCGCAACAGGACGTTTTCCCGCCCCGGCAAGGCTGAAGGCATTCCAAGCGCCGGCAACCCGCTGACGGTGCACAGAGTGCTTGTCGCGATGAGCGGCGTCCTCAAGGTGGAAGAAATTCCGCACACTGAGGCGATCAGCATTACGGTGCGCACCCGGTCTCCCCAACTCTCTGAGCGGATTGCGAACACTCTGGTGGACGAATACGCAGCGCGCGGTTACCAGGTGCGCTACGAGTCGCAGCATGGCATCTCAGAGTGGCTCGCCAGGCAGCTCGAAGACCTGCGGCAACAGACAGAGGATGCGCAGAGCCGCGCCCTTGAATATGGAAAGAAGCTCAATCTTCTTGACACCATGGTCGCAGCGCCTCCTCCCACAGCGTCCAATAGCGCGGGTGGAGGAGCGCAGTCTCTGGATACGCAGCGTCTGCTCGGCATGCAGCAGTCGCTTGTCGCCGCCGAGTCCGACATGCTGGTTAAAGAGGCGCAGTACAACGTGCTGCAAAACTCCAGCATCAACTCGATCAATCCGGAGTCCGATCCAGTCCTCGCGGCGTTGCTTACGGCCCGCGACTCAGCCATGGCACAGCAGAAAGAGTTGAGCGCAAAATACGGGCCCAACTATCCCGCCGTCAAACAGGTGAATGCGCGCACCGCGCAACTGGACAAGCAGATCGGCAGTGAGTTGATCAACGCGCAAACACGCGCCTTCACAGACCTGACGGTGGCGCGCAATTCGGTCAAGTCGCTCAAGTCCGCCGTCGATCAGGAAAAGCAGGACATGCAGCAGCGCGATGACGACGTGGTTCGTTACACGATTGCCGAGCGCGACTTCGAGTCCTCCTACGCGCTCTATCAGAGCCTTCTGCAAAAGCTCAAAGAGGCCGGCGTACTCGCCGGTCTCAAGGGAAACAACGTCGAAGTCATCGATCGCGCTCTTGTGCCGCTGACGAAGGCCGCTCCGCGCACGTCGAATTATCTTCTTGCGGGCAGCGGCATGGGACTTCTCCTCGGCTGCCTGCTTGCCGTGCTCGTGGATGCGCTGGACAAGTCCATTCTCGATGCAGATCTGCTGGAGCAGACCATCGGCGCGCCGACCATCGGCATGATCCCCAGGCTGCGCGGGGCCCAGCCTGACACCCTGCAGACAACCCGAAGACAGGAAGAACTCGATGCGCCCGCAAGACAGCAGATCGAGGCATACAGAACCCTGCGCACGTCGCTGCTGCTTTCGCATCCCGGACAGCCTCCGCGCACCATCGTGGTCACCAGCGCCATTCCTGAAGAAGGAAAGAGCACCACAGCCATCAACCTCGCCATGATTATGGCCCAGGGTGGCAGCAGGGTGCTGCTCATGGAGTGCGATCTGCGCAGGCCCAGCATCGGCTTCAAGCTGTCCATTCCCGCTGCGCATGGCGTCAGCCAGATACTCGCAGGCATGAAGCAGCCATCGGAATGCATTCACAGCTTCGGTGACCAGAGCGGCGTTGACATTCTGGTCGCCGGCGCGCAGCCGCCCAATCCCGCAGAGCTTCTCGCATCGCCGCAATTCACCGCTCTGCTGCAGCAGATGCGTTCAGCCTACGACTTCGTCATCCTCGACTCACCGCCAACCGTTTCCGTCTCCGATGTGCAGATTATTGCCGCGCAGTCTGACGGCGTGCTGTACGTCGTGCGGTCGGGCTCCACTTCCCGCCACCTTGCGCAGCAGGGCTGCCGCATGCTGCGCCGCACGGGTGCGCGCATTCTCGGCGGCGTCCTCAACGCAATCGATTATCAATCTGACGCCTACGGCTACTACGGATATTACGACTACTACTCAAGCGGCAAGTCGGGTTCCGAATCAAAGGAGAAGCGACATGAGAAATAGACTGACGGACGTCGCGACCGCCGCGCTGCTGACCGGCATGCTGCTGTTCGCGGCCACCGCCGCGTTGGCGCAAAGCGCCTCAGGCGCACAAAGCTCCGACCTCTCTTCCAGCGAGTCAACGCTTCCCGGAATGCAGAAAACCACCTCGTCGCGCACCCCCAGATCGGCCGGAGCAGGCGCAGCCGCGGCCATTACGCCCGCCGCCACAGGCCGCCTCTATCCCGCCTCTGGCCAGTTGCTCATCGGCGTCGGTGATCTGCTCCACGTCGCCGTGTTTGACACGCCGGATTTCGATCAGGATGCCCGCGTGGACCCCGATGGAAATGTTGACTTCAATGGCATCGGCAGTCTCGCAGTGCAGAACATGAAGCCCGCTGACGTTGCGACAATGATTGTGAAGAAGCTGAAGAGTGACGGCCTGGTGCTCGATCCAAAAGTCACTGTCAGCATCGCGGACTACATTTCGCACGGCGTCTCAATCCAGGGCGAGATTCGCACTCCCGGCATCTATCCAATTCTCGGCAAGCGCCGCCTTGCGGATCTGCTGACCGCGGCGGGCGGGCCAACCGAGCTATCAGACGGCGCTGCGGACATCCTGCATCCGTCATCGCCTGCGCCCGACCACGTGGACCTCAAAGCGTCGGCGGACACATATACCATAGTGCCCGGCGACACCATCACGCTGGAGCGCGCGCCGCTCGTCTACATCATGGGAAACGTGCGCCGCGCCGGCGGATTTCCGCTTGCCCGCGCGACAACCATCAGCCAGGGCCTGGCCCTTGCGCAGGGACTCAGCCCATCGGCAAAAGACAAACAGGTTTATCTGTTTCGCGATGAAGCGAACGGAAAACGTGTCGTAAGCGTCCTCAATCTCCACAAGATTCTCCGCGGTAAGCTCGCGGATGTGCCGCTCAAGCCCAACGACATCGTCTTCATTCCAAACAGCAGCGTTGCAGACGTGGTCAAGGCGACTGCGGCCGCGCTGCCCGGTATCGGTACGGCGATCATCTATACCCATCCCTGATCCGCGTTCGCCGCAGATGCGCATCGCGCTCTGTGACGCTCGCTCTGTAAATGCTCAGCATCGATCCATGGCGGCTGCTTTGGAAGGCCGCGCTTGAGAAGGCAAAAGCCATGATTGCGGCAAACAGTGAGGCGCTCGGTCAGTTCGGCACACCGTCCGCACGGTCCGGCGCGGCTGCGACATTCTCGCGGCAAATGAATGGCAGGCTTTTCCTGCTCTACTGCACGGCTGCCGCTGCGGACTTCCATTCCAGCAAGCAGGGCGGCACGGCATGGCAGGTCGCCGTCAGTTTCATCAGCACGCTGGCGTTCGTTCTGTTCCTCCTCAACGCGCGAAGGCCGCGCGCGCGGTTGCGCTCCCTTCAGCGCATCACATGGCTCTGGTGGATCTACCTTGCCACCACCCCCTTCATCGCCTTCTGGCGCGACGTCCCCGCGGGCCATTACCTTCGCATCATGCTGCCAACGCTGCTCATGGGCGAGAGCCTCATCATGGGGCTTCTCCTCCTCAGCGAGTCAGAGGACAACGCGCGCCTCATCTTTCGCGGCCTCTTTTATGCGTCAGCCGTTTCCAGCGTCGTGTATCTTGTGCGCGGCCTCACCATGGGACTGGGCCTGCAGAATGTGCGCTACTACATCCTCAGCCCGCTGCTCATCGTGCTGTTTTCGCTTGCGCTGTGCAGGCTTCTCTTTGAAGGCGCAAAGGCCGGTCTCATCAACATCGTGGGCCTGGCAGGCAGCTTGATGATTATCTTTCTCTCTGTCACGCGAACTTATTTTGCGGGCATCGGCGTCATCCTTCTGTTGCTCGCATTCGCCCTGCTGCGGCCGCCCGCATGGCTCAACCAGAAGGTGCGCCACAGACTCAAGAGGAATCTTCTCGGCCTGACCGGCGCGTTGATCATTCTTGCAGCCATTGCCATTGCTGCGTTCCCCGGCGTGGTCGCGCACTGGTCTGAGCGGAATGCCTCGCTCGGCGCGCAGGATCCAACCGCGCTTACGCGCATTGCAGAAGCCGCCGGCGAAATTCAGGCAATGAAAAAAGACAAGAGCCATCTGTTCTTCGGCTCCGGCATCGGCGCCGAACACAAGAATGACCCGCGCTACCTTATCGGCGTGTCGGCGCTCGTGGGCGAAGACTATTCCGCCTACACCTTCAGTCCCGGCCACATCGGCTGGGTCTACCAGTTCTTCACCTCTGGCCTCTTGATGGGCTGGGTGCTGCCCTTCATCTTTTTGTTTGCCATCTGGAAGGGCAACATGCACGACGCGCCATACATCGCGCGGCTCGCGGCCATCGCGGTGGCTGCGGCGCTGGCCATCACCACGCTGGGCAACATGCTCGGCGATCGCGGAGCTGGCCTTGGCCTCGGTCTCCTCATTGCGCTGGCGCTCCACGGCGAAAGAAACAGAAGGAATGGCGCGCAGCGCGCCCGTCGTGGCCAAAACACGCGATTTCTTCCCGCGCAGCCACGGCCTGCAACTGCTCCGCAGCAGGGTGTGGACGCACCTCTGCCAGCATCCCCGCGCACTCCGGAAGGAATCTGATCCATCGATATGAAGCGGATTCTCATTCTGGAAATCTCCAGCAGCGGTCATCATCCCAGCTATCTGCGGCGCATCCTGGAATCAGGCCTGCTCCACGCTGCGCATGTGATTGTCGCCGGTCCCGCAAGCCTGTCCGCTCATCCGGAGTTGAGCGCTCTCCTCGCGCAGTGCGAGTTCCATGAGCTTGCCATCGATCCAGATCGGCAGACCAGACTCGCAGATTTCTCCACCCTCGGCCTTGTCCGTCGCGAGTTCACTCTGCGCGCAATCTATCAAAGGGCATGGCGGCGCGCATCGAGCAGTGGTCCCGTTGATCTTGTCCTGCTGCCACTGGTGGATGGATGCGCAAATGCAATCGCCTTGCGCGGCGGCCCGTTCGGAGCCACGCCATGGATCGCCATCTCCATGCGCGCTCAGTTCCATTTGCGCAAGATGGGTGTGACCGCGCCACGGACATTCACCCGTGCAGGGCGAGCGTTTTTGTTTCGCAGGCTCCTGCGGACTGAAAGCCTCGGGTCATTGCTGACCATTGATCCAACCCTCGCCGAATACGCTGCGC
Source organism: Acidobacteriota bacterium (assembly GCA_021781255.1). The sequence continues at coordinate 4,984 of JAJXXG010000090.1, read as the reverse complement.
GCCAGCGCGGTAGCGAATTCGCGAAGATCCGCCTGCTGCCCGATACGTGCAACACCTGCACGCTCATTGAAAAGAGCGCTGCGCGGAGACAGCTCGGCATACCCAGCTCCGCGAGACTCATCCTCGCATTCGGTCACTTGACCGCGCGCAAAGGTGTTCTCATTGCGATGCGCGCCATGGCGCGTGAAGACTGCCCAAAACATGTGTGCCTATTGCTTGCCGGCAGTCAGGATAACGAAGTCGAAAGTTTCCTCGCCGGCCCTGTCGCCGCGCAGCTTCTCGCAGAGGGCCGCCTGCATCTGCGCCCGGGCTTCGTGCCGGAGGAGTCCGTGCCCACACTGCTTTCAGCAGCGGATGCAATGTGGATTGGATACACCGGCTTCTACACCATGAGCAATATGCTTGTGCTTGCCGCGCGCCACGGTCTGCCAATCCTTGCATCGAATCAAGGCGTCATCGGTTGGCTCGCGAGCAGGCACAACCTCGGCCTGATTGTTGACCCGCAATCGCAGGACTCGGTGGCTGACGCATTGCGCAAGGTCGCAGACCCGCCGCCATCGCAGCCGCAGCAGCTTGCCAGCGCGCGCGACGCGTTCGCTCATCACACCGATGCAGTTTTTCATCGAGTCATCATGCAGGCCATCGAGTCTGCATTGCACGGCTCGATCTCAGATCGATAATCCGCCGCTCCCTCCATCCTCAACCATCCTGCGCCAAGCGCGGAGCGCCTGCCGCTCTAGTGCCGCCGCCACGCCTCCACGGCAACCTCAATCACGGCAAACGCCACGCTCACCGCCGCCAGAAAGCCCTTGGCTCGCTGCCAGCTCTGCTCGTGCCGGTCCATGCGCCGTTCCAGCTCGGCTATGCGGCCGCCATTGCCGTCTCCCATCAGGCCAGCCATTTGATTCTTCAGCACGCTCAAATCGCTGAGCACCTGCGCCTCGAATTCATTCATCATCCGCATCCGCCGGACTCCGTCTCTTCCTTGCCTGTCATAGTGCCTCTCGCATCACAGAGGCAGGTTGATGAATAACGCCGCAGAAAACTCCGAGTAATTCGGCGGCGTGGAGCCGTCGTACATCCTGATGTAGAACCGGTCGCTGGCCGATGCGCGGGAGAACGTCATGCTCGGCTGCGACCCGCGCATCACAAGGTCGGGATCTTCGCCGGCCATAAAGCAGAAGTCGCGCGTGCGAATCTCGAACCCGCCTCCCGTGGGCGCCGTCGCGCCAGTATCAATCGTGACCGTGCTGCCGCTCATTGAAGTCACCGTCAGTGCTTTGAGGTTCGCCAGATACGCAGGCTCCACAAGCGCAGGCAGCCAGGTATCCGCCGGAACGCTCGCGCTGGTCTTGATAGCCAGATCGTCCGCCCAGTCATTGGCAAATGTGATGACGTACTCGACAAGGTCCAGATAGCCCGCCTGGTAGCTCAACTTCACGGTGCGCACCACCACCTGCGCATTCAAATCAGTTGAAGGCGCATTCAGTTGCAGCGCGTCTCCCGGCCACACATCGGCGCTCAGGCTCAGCCCCGTGGTCTTGTACGTGCCGCTCCACAATGCGCTCACGCTGGCCGCGGCCTCCGCCATCGCCAGTGCAGCATTGCGGCAGTCTGCCGAGCTGCGCGCCGGCGGATTCGTGACCGAACCAATCCATGCAGCCACTGCAGGCAGCCCCGCCTGCGCCAGAGCCTGCTGGCTCGCCGCGTTCACCGCGTGCCCCACAGCCCGCCCAACCGAGCGATACGTCACTGCGATCTGCTCGCCCGCAGGCGGCGCAAATCCCGTGTAGAAGACCAGCCTCCCTGTGTGTTGCAGATAGCACTCTGACGCTTGTGTCGCCGGTCCGATTCTGCGCGTATACGCTGTCCCTCCAGAGGGCGTGCATACCACCCAGCCCGATCCAGTATTGGTCAGGTTCAGAGAGCGCATCGTGCCCACCAGGTTGATGCTGCTCGCAGCCACCACCATGCACGCGCCGGGCACACTCGCAATCGAGCCGTCGTAGAGCGTCACCGGCATCCCGGCCACACCGTTCACAAACTCCTGTATCTCGAACAGCAATTGCGCGGGCGCTAGATTCCACTGGCCGCCGTACGCGATGCTGCCGCTGTCGCCATACGAGCGATAGATGGCAAGCGCCCTCTGATTTTCAGGGCAATGCACGCGCACGCGCAGAGTGTATTGATTCGCCGTATTGATCGTGTAAGCAGTCCCCGTGGCTGTTCCCTGAACAATCGGCTGCAGCGTAACGGTGCCTGTTCCTTGCTGCGACGCTGCTTGAAAACCCGCGGTGCATGACGCCAGCGTCTCCAGGCCCATGAAAAAGCCGGCCAGAATCCCCGTGCTTCCTGCCGCGAGCGTTACGCCAGTAGCTTCCAGCAGCAGAGTGCCGCCCATCTCGACCGGATCGAGCCACGTCAGCAGCGTATCTCCGTCAATTCCGTTTCCGCCCTGCATCGCCAGCCCGCCCGAGCCAAGCGCAAGATAACCCGGCCCGCCTGAATTGCCCCAGACGCGCAGATCGATCGCGCTCTCATTGAAGAGCTCGTGAATGATGATGGACTTCGACGAAGGTGGAAAATACGGATTCGCGCCGAGAAAAAACTGAGTGGTCACACCGTCGCCGAGAAAGTATTCGGTCACATACGCAACCGGCTCATGCTCGCCGCAGACCGTCACATCATTGGCCAGCGCGCGCTTCACGCTGCCGGAGAGCACAAGGTTGTTCAGGCTCAGCGTGCCGTCCGCTTCGTTCAGCGTGTGTACCGTGCTCTGCACCGGCGACAGCGCAAGCGCGCCATTGACGGCGCGATAGGACGCCCGTGCCTGGTCCGCCACCTGCCCGGCGCTCCTGCTCCAGGCCGCGCCCGCTTCGGGCACAAAGTTGCTCACGACCTCGTTCAATGTGAGCGCGCTGGTGGAAAGACTCGCCGACCCGGTTCGCGTCACCAGCGAAGTCAGCAGTCCGCCAGCCGTTTGGCCTGTCGATCCTTTGCTGGGCGCCATCGACAACTGATTCAGCAGCAACTCGTCGCTCAGAGCCTGCACTGCGATGCGGTAGCGCGGACCCTCCAGACCCATTCCCGCGTACTCAGGCAGGGGGCTGATAGCGATATACCCGGTGAAGTAATATGTGCCGTCATCGCCTGTGACAACAAGCGACTGGTTGCGCAACGGCGTCGCGAGGCTCCCGTTTTGTGGAAGGCTCAACCAGAGCTGGCAGGCCGACGGCGCATTCAATGTCCGCTCAATCGTCAGTGGATGCGTAGCATCCAGCGCCTTCGTGTAGTCCTGCTCCTGAATGGAAATCTTCATCGCGACTCTCCGCCTCTGTGTGAAACGCCGATGCCGGATTGCGCAAATCCTCCGCCGCTTCATCGGCGGCGGCCTGGCGCATTGTTTGCGGGTGTGTGGTTTGCGAAATAGCTTTCGCCTTAAATCAGAGCGCCGGCCGCCGGCATGAAGCTGCGATAGCACAGCACGCGCTCCCCATCCAGCGGATCCGTCACCGGCATGGCGAGAAATGTTCCTTTCAGCAGCAAGCGCTCCAGGCCGCCCTTGTGTTTGGCGTCGAGCGGAATGCTCGCTTCCTCTGCTCCGGTCATTGCTTGCAGGCGAGGGTAGTGAAAGTAGATGCGCTCGCCCTGCCTGCCTTCAACCGCGAACAGCGCCGACCACTCCTGATAGAACGCGCCACCCTCGCGATCCACAAAGCCCATCACCGCCTGCAGCTTCGCGCCCGCTGCCGGCGCGCCTCCGGGCAGCGGTGAGGCCAATGTCAGCGAAGCTGAGCTGACCTGGGAAACCAATGCGACGTTGAACGTCACGCGCCGAATGTAGTCCACATCAGTAAGCGCCTGCCGCACATACGCGCCAGACACGGGCGAACCCACATAGCCCGTCTGCCCCGTGTAGTCCGCATCGATCGCAATCATCGATCCTGCTTTGAAGTTGGCTGCGTCTGCGGAACTCAACACCACAGTCGTCGCAGTTGACCCGCTCTGCACCGTGACCGCGGCCGCTGCCTGCGCTCCGTCGGCAGATGCAGTTGCGCCCGCTGCCGGAGCCAGCAGATTCATGTGCTGCGATCCTGTAGCCAGCGCCATGGTCAGCTTGGTCCAGCTTAGGAACTCAAAGCTGACCTGCGCCTCCACTGTCTCGCGTATCTGCTCCAATGGAGCGGCGGGAATCCCCGTCAGCACCGGCGTCGATTTGCTCGTTGGCTTCCGCGCGAATCCCTGAATCCATCCCAGGTCGATCCACGGCGCCGGCGGCGCGTCCAGGTTGAATGAGCCTTGTTCCGACGGGTCGAAGAGTGCCGGCGTTTGCGCCGCACGATTCACCGGCGCAAAGTAAGCGCGCACGCGCCGCGCCACGGGCGCAGGAGATGAAAACCAGTTCGCTGCCATTTATTCCCCCTGCTCCTGATAGCTGTAGACAGCCACTTTAGCCGACCGCGTCACGCGATCGCGCTGCACAACGACGGGCGTGAATGAAGGCTCATCCCAGAACACCTGCGTCAGCATCGTTGCGGGCGGCTGTGTCGCATAGTTCAGCTTTGGCGTGGAGAAAGGCTGGAGCATCGCGGTCAGTTCCTCGTCCATTTCGCTCAACAGCCGGCCGCGATCCAGCCCGCCAAAGCTCTGCGTGCCGCACGATTGGTAGATGACTTCGCACTCCTCGGCAACCATCGTGGAATAGAGATTCAAGTCAGTGCCCAGACCGCCCCATCGCAGCACAAAGACATCATTGGGCAGTTGTGTGAACGGCGCTTCTGCTTCTTCCACCAGGATTCCAGGGCGCTGCGCGCCACGCAGCAGAACCGTGCGTTGCGGATTGATGGCTGCCAGCCGCGTGCGCAGAGCCATATAGAAAGAGTCTTTCGCATTTTGCATGGAGTGCTGCTCCTAAGGAACTTGAACAGGGTCGCGAGTATGTCGCGCAGTCACAGCGCCTGCGGGCGCGCCTCGCGCAACAGCA
>JAJXXG010000253.1 GCA_021781255.1 Acidobacteriota bacterium | reverse complement strand
ACCTCGAGGGCGATGGCTCCGTGGAACCGGAAAACCCCATCTGGGTCCAGTTCGCTGAAACCATGGCCCCCATGATGGCCCCCATGACCGGCCCGCTCGGAGCCGTCGTCCTCAACGGCCACAACGGCTCCATGCGCGTCCTCGACATCGCCGCCGGACACGGCCTCTTCGGCATCGAGATCGCAAAGCAGAACCCTGAAGCCCACGTCACAGGCCTCGACTGGGCGCCCGTGCTCCGCGTCGCCCTGGACAACGCCCGCAAAGCTGGCGTCCACGACCGCTACAACATGCTCCCCGGCAGCGCCTTTGAAGTCGACTTCGGCGGACCCTACGACGCCGTCCTCCTCACCAACTTCCTCCACCACTTCGACAAGCCAACCAACATCGGCCTCTTGAAAAAGGTCCGCGCCTCCCTCCGCCCCGGCGGCCGCGCCGCCACACTCGAGTTCGTGCCCAACGAGGACCGCGTCTCCCCGCCCATGCCTGCGGCCTTCAGCATGACCATGCTCGCCTCAACCCCTGCGGGCGACGCCTACACCCTCAGCGAACTTACCGCCATGTACAACGAAGCAGGCTTCGGCAACATCTCCGGCCACCCCATCCCCATGAGCCCACACACCATCGTCATGGGACACGCCTGAGCCAATACACAAAACGGCTGCTCCGGGCCGCGCATGCAGCTTTCTCATGCGCAACCCAAAGCAGCCGTAGTTTTTCGCTGGCCAGATTTCTTACTTCGCCTTCGTCCGCCGCGCCCGCGATGCCGCTGCAAGCTCGGCAAGCAGCGTATGCGTCTCCGCCCAGTCGATGCACGCGTCCGTAATGCTTTGCCCATAGACGAGCGACTTGCCCGGAACAAGCTGCTGCGCTCCCGCCACCAGGTTGCTCTCCAGCATCACGCCCATGATGCGCCTGTCGCCTCCGGCCACCTGCCCCGCCACATCGTGGCACACCAGCCCCTGGCGCCTGTAGTCCTTGTTGCTGTTCGCGTGGCTGCAGTCGATCATGATCCGTGGCTTCACGCCGGCCTTCTCCATCGCCGCCGCCGTCTGCTCCACGCTCTCCGCCGTGTAATTCACCAGCTTCCTGCCGCCGCGCAGAATCATGTGGCAGTCCGGATTGCCGCGGGTCACAAAAATCGCCGACTGACCCTGCTTCGTGTGGCCAAGAAACGTGTGCGAGTGCGCCGCCGAAAGAATCGCATCCACCGCCACCTGCACATCGCCCGATGTCGCATTCTTGAACCCCACCGGGCAGGAGACGCCCGACACCAGTTGCCGATGCACCTGGCTCTCCGTCGTCCGCGCCCCAATCGCGCCCCAGCTCACCAGCCCCGCAATATACTGCGGCGAAATCATGTCCAGAAATTCAGTCCCCGTCGGCACGCCAATCTCCGCCAGGTCCAGCAGCAGATGCCGCGCCAGCCGCAGCCCGTCGTTGATCTTGTACGACTGGTCAAGATACGGATCGTTGATCAGCCCCTTCCATCCAATCGTCGTCCGCGGCTTCTCAAAATACACCCGCATCACAATCCGCAGATCGTCTGAGAACTCCGCAATCGCCGTCTTCAGCAGCCCCGCATACTCCCGCGCCGCCTTCGTGTCATGAATCGAACACGGCCCCGCCAGCACCAGCAGCCGCGGGTCCCGCCCGTCCAGAATGTCGCATATCTCCTTGCGGGCGTTAAAGATGGTGGCCGAGGAGGCCTCGGTAATCGGCAGTTCTTCCTCAAGGAAAACAGGCGGAAGAACAACTTCGGTCCATTGAATGCGAAGGTCTTCTATCGTGTGCAGCATGGCTCTTTCCTGGCGGTTCGCGTCTCCACCCGGGGAACAGCCACGGCAGAAGAGAACAGCATACCCTACTTAAAATCTACCAGTTTCACGCCCAAAAAGGCTCACGCAACCCCGCTGCCCTCCCTCACCCCTCTCAAGCGCAGCGAATTACCTACACCCCCGTCATCCTGAGCGAAACACGCCTTTCACCGCAAAGCCCTGCCATCCTGAGCGGAGCAGCTTGGGGTAAGCGGAGCGAAGGATCTGCTTTTGTATTTCATACTCTCGGATTACCCGACCACCCACTACAGCACAGCCATCGTCATCCTGAGCGCAGCAAAGCGGAGTCGAAAGGTCTGCGGTTGCTTTTCCTCCTCTCCAATGAGCCGCTCAACCCTCCGCAACCTCGCTTTGTGGGCGGGTGGCCACGGTCTCCCCGTCCTTTCCCAACCACAAATGAGGGTGCCCCCGGTGCCTCGCACTTGGGCACCGGGGATACCACAGACCTCCACCGGCGATGGTTCCGATTGATCCTCGAAAATCCGCAAACCGGAACTAACCCAACCTACCCTCACCCCACCACCCTGTCAACCGCTCCGCACCCGCACTTGCCCCTAACCCATTCATTCCACCCGGCCCCAGCCCGCCGCCCCTTTGCAGAACATTTCCCCGCCCCGGCGCACAATAAATACATGAGAAGCCAGAGCCCAGCAAAATTGTCAGGGACGTCCCCGGTTCAATTTGTCAGCCATGCCCCCGGTCTAATCTGTCGGACATCCGCCCGGTCCGTACCCCCCAGCTACCCCCCCCTCCCCCCCCTTTGAGGGTCCATTCGCCATAATTTCGCTATTTTGGCAGCGACGCGCCGCTCCGCGTCTACTGCGGCGGAGGATTCGATTGGCTCGATCTGGCCGGAGCCGTCGCTGGGTCCTCAAGGCGCGTAACGTGTACGCTGGCCTGCGTTTCCGGCACGGTGCCGTCGTTCACCTGCGCCTCTGTCGGCTTACCCATGATAAGCAGGCGCTTGACGACCTTACCGCGTGCCGGAATCAGAACGCGCTCTGTAACGGTGGTCTTTGCCGTGCGCACCGTTACGGGTACCTCAGCAGCGGCATACCCGGCGTTGGCCAGATTCACGGCCACCAGCCACGCGCCTGCCTGCGCCGGGCTGGGAAACACGCTCTCGATGCTCAGGTCCGGCAGGCCCTTGTCCGCGTCCACCCAGTCGGCAAAGAACCACGAAAGGTCCTTGCCCGCACTCGCCTTCTTCACCAGCTCCTCCAGCAGTCCGCCGCCGGAGCCTGTATCGCGGGCCGGGTCATAGGCGCTCAGGGCGCTGGCCAGCGCCTCGTCGCCCACCATATCTCGCAGCATCCAAAGCACATACGCAGCCTTCGCGCGATAGTAGACCGGTGCCGTGGCAACCGCCAGCGGCTGCCCGGCGCTCTCGCCCGGACTTGCAGGCTCGGCCAGCGCCAGCGCGGCGCGGTCGGCCTCCAGCGCGCCCAGCGCATCGTCCCGTCCACGGCGTTTTTCCACCCACAGCGTGCCCATAAAGGTGGCCGCGCCCTCGCTGACCCAGGCGCGCGGCGGCTGCATCCATGCATGCGTAAGCGCATGCACCAGAACGCCTTGCAGCCGGTCCGCCGGGCCCTCTTTCAGGCTGATCGCCAGCAGCGCGCCGGTTTCAAATGGCGCATCGTCCGGGTCCGGCAGGTCGAGCAGGGTCAACTGCGCCCTCGGAGCCTTCCCAAGCCAGTCCTCAACAAACGGCGTAACCGCCGTGGCCGCGTCGAGCCAGCTCTGCACGGCGACTTCGTTCTCGGCAAGCGTCCACGCCGTCAGGTTCGCGCCGGGGTGCGCCTTGCGGATCGCGACAAACAGGCTCGGCGCTAGAAAGCCCAGCGCGCCGCTCTCCGCGCTCGCCGTGGCAATGCCGTCCACATCGGGACCAAAGCGGCCCTCCGTCGCAACTGTCAGCTTCGCGGGTTGCCCGTTGATCAGCGCCACCGTCGGCTCCTGCCCATAGGGAAACTCAACCGTCAGCCGCATGTGGAAACGGGCCCCCGCAAGCCGCAGCTTGTGCGTGCCAATCTCGTCAAACAGCCGTGCTCCGTCGCCCAGAATCACCGGAACGCTCGACACCGGATACCAGACCACGTTGCCAAAGCCGCGCAACCCCGTGAACGGAACCGTTATCTGGTCCCAGTCCGAGCGCAGCGCAAGGTCCTCCGGCGTTCCCACAGCCAGCAGGCGCTGGGCCGTGGCTGTCACCTCGCCGGAGTAGCGCACATCAAGCTGTAGCGCGGCGCCCGGCGCCAGCGGCTCCGCCAGCGGAACAGTCGCCTCGTGCAACTGCCCCGTGTGGTCCGCGTCGGAGTTCAGCACCGCCACGGGAAACGAAACATCCCGGCCACCCATGCGTATCTGCTCCCAGTTCAGCGAGGACGAGATTTGCAGCGGAATGCGGGTGAGCGGCGCTTGGCCGTCATTGCGCACCGTCACCAGCGCGCGCACCGCGATGCAATGCGCCGCAGACTGCAAGTGCACATCCAGATCCAAATCGGTAAAGGTGACGGCCCGCCGGTCAGCGTCCTCGGCCGTTGGCTCCTTGGCCAGCGCAATCGCCGGCTGGGCCGCGGGGCCGGCTTGGGTGGCCGTTGCGCCGCTCTCGTCCGCAGAGCGGGAAAAGATGACCTTGCCGCCGGGCTTTGTGGGTTGCGGCTGCTGCGGGGCTGCGGGGGTTTGGGCTGGCTTTGCGCTGCTCTGCGCTGCGCCGGGAACTGCCGCCAGGACAGCGGCAAGCACTCCGCCTGCCAGCGTCCGGGCAAAAGAAAACGTCATGAACCCAGGCCTTTCTGCTTCTTTGGTTTGGACGCGCCTTTCGCATCGTGGCGAGCGCCGGCTGCCGGCCGCGCAGCGCTGCGCCGCTGCCGGAAAGCCTCATACAGCACCACCGCCCCCGCAGCCGAAACGTTCAGCGAGCTCACGCCGCCCGCCATGGGGATCCGCAGCAGATGATCGCAGGTCCGCCGCACTAGGTCGTGCAGTCCCGCGCCCTCGCGGCCCAGCACCAGCACGCAGTCCCCGGTGAAATCGAACTGGTCATAATCCTGAGCGCCGCGCTCGTCCAGCCCGATAATCCATAGATTCTGCTGTTTCAGGTCTTCGAGCGCCCGCACCAGGTTCACCACCCGCGCAATGCGCAGATGCTCGGCCGCCCCGGCGCTGGCCTTCACGGCCACCGGGCTCAGCGGAGCGGAGCGGCGCTCTGTCAGCACCACGCCATCCACGCCGGCGCCGTCCGCCACACGCAACAGAGCGCCCAGATTCTGCGGGTCTTCCACGCCGTCCAGGGCCAGCAGCAGCCGAGCCGGGCGCGGCGCGCCGGCAGCAGCAGCGGGCGGCGCAAACAGGTCTTCAATGCTCAACGCCTGCTGCGGGCGAACCACGGCCACCACGCCCTGGTGGGCGGGCGTGCCGGCCAGATGCGTCAACTGCTCCCGCGGCTCCTGGCGTACCCGGACACCCGCTTCGCGGCACTCCGCCGCCAGCCGGGCCAGCCGTTCGTCGTGCCGCTCGCGGGCCACAAGCACGTGATCAAACCGCCGCTTGCCCGCCCGAAGCGCCTCTTCCACCGGATGCAGGCCGTAGAGAACTTCCATAAGCCCTAGTGTAGAAGATGGGTTCGGTTGCGTGGATCCACACGCGAAATCCCGGTTGCAACCTGTCATGCACGCGCGGCATACTCAGGCTGCGCATGAGTTCTTCCCACCCCAAGTCCTTTCGCGCAGTGCTGGAGTCTGCCGGCAAGCCCTTGTACTGGGTGATTGTGCGCGTTCCATTCGACCTGAAAAAGCAATGGCCGGAGTGGCGGAATCGACGGGTGCGCGGAGAAATCAACGGCTTTGCGTTCCGTACCTCGCTCTTCCCCGGCTCGCAGGGCGAGGGATTCACGCTGCTGGTGAATAGGCGGATGCAGGCCGGAGCAAAGGCCAGGCCCGGTGACCGGGTGCAGATCCGGCTGGAACCCGACCTTGAACAACAACAGGTTGTGCTGCCCCTCGAACTCACGGCCGCGCTCAAGGGTGACCGGCAGTTGCAAACATGGTTCAACGGTCTGAGCCCTTCCATGCGCAAGGGCTATGCAGGAATGGTGGAGCAGGCCAGAAGCGCCGAAACGCGCCGCAGCCGCGCGGAGAAGGTGGCCGAAATCGCGCTTCTGGCAATGGAGGGTGAACGGGAAACACCACCGCTCTTGCGCGCGCTTTTCCAGCAGCATCCTCGTGCCGAAACCGGCTGGAAAGCCATGACGCCGACCCAGCGACGCGGCCATCTGCTGGGCATCTTCTACTATCAAACCGTTGAAGGCAGAGAGAATAGGGCCAGGAAGGCCGTGGAGCAAGCTCTGCTGGCAGCGCGAAGAGTCGCGGAAATTGACACCTAGGGCCCGCACCGGTTGCCGCCAACCGCCGCTCGGCTCAAAGAGAGAAAATCAAAAAAGGACTTCTGCAGCGGATACCAGGGACGTATCCTGTTCTTGTCTGTCTCGCAATAAAATCGGTTTTTTATGCGGCCTCCACGACAACTTTCTCGTCTAACGAAGTGATATGGGTACTGGCGCAGTCATTCGCTCATTCTTTACCCCAACTGCCACCACGCACGCTGAAGAGCTGGTGCGGCAGGAAAACCTCGCCATTGCCGAGGGGCTCAAACGGCAGGATGCCGGCCTTCTGGACTCGCTGATTGTCCGCTATCAGCACCGCCTGCTGCGGTATCTCCTCTTCTTGACTGGAAATCGCGAGATGGCCGAAGACCTCTTTCAGGAGGTCTGGATGCGTGTCTTGACGCGTGGAACCCAGTTCAACGGCAAGGCGCGGTTTGAGACCTGGCTCTTCACCATCGCCCGCAACCTGATGATTGACCAGCGGCGCAAGCGGACGATGTCCAGCCTGGACGAAATGTTTGAGACCGGCAACGACGACGACCGGCCCATGTGCTGCGAAGTGGCCGATGACCAGCCATCTCCTTTCGATCACTTCGCAAGCGTCGAGGACCGCGAGCATATTGCCGCTGCGCTGCTCCAGTTGGACACCCTGTACCGCGAGGTTCTGGTGCTTCGCTTCCACGAGGAACTCTCGCTGGACGAGATTGCCAAAGTGACGCATGCGCCTCTTTCTACAGTGAAATCAAGACTTTACCGCGGCCTCGCCGCCATCAAGCCCAAAATCGAGCGCTCCTGCGCGAGCCGCCTGGGGGCGGTGTGAAGAACGCAGCCACGGTGACCGGCACGGCTCCCCGCGCGGGCAATGACGCTGGCGCGCAGCGGGATATGGTGGCTGCTCTCGCCGGTGACCACGCCGTCCGCGACTGCTCGGTTGCCCACCACACCCGCCGCGTCGTGATGGCGTCGCTGGGCGTGATGCAGGAACAGAAAGCCGGCCTCAAGCGCAATCGCGCATTAGCGCTGGCAGCCACGCTGGTCGTGTTTTTCATCGTGGGCCCGCCCATCTGGTGGACAGTCGAGAATCTGATTGAAGAAGGCCGCCTGGCCAGCCTGGTGAGCCAGCTCAGCGTGTGGGCCTTCTTCCTCAGCTCGGCACTGCTGGCTGCGGTCCTGCTGGCCGGCTGGCTGCGCCAAAAGCCCTGAACTGTCTGGGCTGCAACGCAAAAAAATCCTTCTAAAAAGTGATCGCAACTTCTTTATTAACCTTTCCGTCCATTCCAGTAAGGGATTAAGCTGTGCTTAATCCTGCAAATGGCCCTCTAAGGAGGGATGGCTCAATGCGTAATCCGGAATTCATGCACGCCGACCAGGACACGCGCCTGATCCCGGTCTGGTCCATCATCGCAGCCGTGGCGGCCTTCCTGCTGGTCGAGTACTATTTCTGGCTCGTCTTTCCTGGCCAGCAACACCACACTGCGCCGCTTGGCCTGCGCATCTATCTCAACCTCTCCTGGGGCTTGCTGGCAGCGGTTTATTTCCTGCTGGTGGGCTTTGTCAGCAAGGACGCGCCGCGCCGCGCCATGAGCGCGCGTTTCTGGATGCTGATCTGCTTTGTCATGCCGGGCGGCATTGGCGCCGTGCTTTACTTCCTGCTGCGCGCGCCCGTGGTTTCCATTTGCCCGGCCTGCGCCACGCACGTGCAGAGTGACTTCCACTTCTGCCCGCAGTGCAATTTCCGGCTCACCGCCAGTTGCGGCAACTGCTTCCGCACCGTGCGCGCTACAGATCAATTCTGCACCCGCTGCGGCCATGAACTCTCCCGCGACCACATGCCGGCGCGGCTCAGAGTCCTGGGCGAGTAAGCCCTTCCGTTGCAGCGCAGCGGCGACCACGCCGCGCGTGTTGCCGGGCCCTTCGCCGTTGCGCTGCATTGACCCCGCCGTGCAGCCTTCCTACAATCAAGCTGCCGGCACACACATGCCCATTTCCGCGCTCATCATCGACGACGAACAACTGGCCCGCGAAGAGCTCAAGTATCTGCTCGACGAGGTGGGCGACGTTGAGGTTGTCGCCCAGGGCAGCAACGGCATTGAAGCCGTGAACCTGATTGAAGAGCACCACCCTGACCTCGTCTTCCTGGATGTGCAAATGCCGGGCCAGGACGGCTTTGCCGTGCTGCAGCGGCTGATGGACCGCCACCGCGCGCAGTCTGGAAAAGAAGCCGAGCCGCTGCCGCAAATCGTCTTTGCCACGGCCTATGACCAGTACGCCGTGCGCGCATTTGACGTGAACGCCGTGGATTACCTGCTGAAGCCTTTTGACCGCACGCGCGTGCAGCAGGCCCTGGAGCGCGTACGCGGGCGCATGGCCGGAGGAGCGGGAACGGCGGCGCTGCCGGAGTCGCAGATTGATGCGCTGCTTCGTCTGCTGAACCGCCCGCAGGGAGCAGCGCGCATGCCGCAACCTGCACGGCTCATTGTCCAGGCGCAGAGCCGACTCCTGCTCGTGGACCAGGCGGACATCTGCTTCGCGGCCATCGATGAAGGCGTCATTCGCGTGGTCACGCAGAGTTTCGAAGGCCAGTCAAAGTGCCGCACGCTCGAAGACCTGCTGGAACTGCTGGACCCCGCGCTGTTCTGGCGCGCGCATCGTGGATTCGTGGTCAACATCAACCACATCCGCGAAGTGGTGCCGTGGTTCAAGTCCAGCTATCAGTTGCGCATGAATGACAAGAAGCAGACAGAGATTCCCGTGAGCCGCGCGCAAACCAGGCGGCTGCGCGAGCTGTTCAATCTCTAACGGCGCCTCATCCCCAATCAGACAACTCAGTCATAGCGCTCCGTGACGATCTGCCTGCGGTGCCAGCCAAAGGCTTTCAACCGTTCGCGAACTGCGGCAATCATCGGGCTGAGTCCGCAGATATACGCATGAATGTCGAACTGCAACCCGGCCGCCTGCACCGCGTCGTCCGGCGTCGGAACAGGAAGCGGCTGGCCCAGGCGCGCGGCGCGCTCCTCCACGATGCGAGCTGCGTGCTCTTGCACATAGCCGCGCAGGCCGGTCCAGCCTTCCGCTGCGCGGCTCAGCGTGGGCAGGTAGTGGAAGTGCGCGTGACGCGCGGCGAGCGCCTCGAATTCCTCGCGATAGTAAAGCTCGGTTTCATGCCGCGTGCCATAGACGAGCCATATCTCGCGCCCCTCGCTGCGGTCGGGACCGTCCTCAGGAATCAGCCACTGCAAAAAGCCGCGCATGGGCGCGACGCCGGTTCCCGTGGCGATGAGGATGGAATCCGTGATGGGCTCGCGCAGCGTGAAGTAGCCGAGCGGGCCCTGAATCTGGATGGTTTCTCCAACAGGCAGGTCCGGCAGGCGGTTGGAAAAGAAGCCGCCCTCCACGCGATTCAGGCACAGATCGAAGCGGTTGCCCTTTGGCGCAGAAGCAAGGGAGTAGGCGCGCATCTGCTCTTTGCCGCTCGGGTCCTGGTCCACGGCGGAGACAAACTGGCCGGGCGTGAACGCAAAACTATCGAGCTCATCCAGAACAAACTCGAGGTGGAAGCATTGCGCCGATGTGGAGAGGCACTGCTTTCGCGCCAGTCGTGCCGTGTTGATCTCTCGCGTCAAGTTCGAGTCTCGCCAGGGAAAATTGGAAGGCCACTCGCAGTATCGCCAGCTGGACCGAGCGCTGGCAAGGCGCGCCCAGCGAGCGATGAGGTGCTCGCCCGCTGCATTGGTGCCCTTATCCGCGCGCCCCGGCGAGCGCATGCCAGCAGATCTCCATCCCCATGCCGAAAAGCCAGACCGACAGCGCAAGGCGCATGGCGCGCACGGGAATGCGCGGCGCCAGGCTGTTGCCGGCCAGTGCGCCCAGCAGGCCGCCGGCGAGCAGGCGCGTGAGCAGCGCGGGATCGATGCCGCCATAGCTGAAGTGCATGCCGCCGCCGATCAGCGCAATGCACAGTCCAAACGCAAGGTCCGTTCCCACCACGCGCGGCGCATCCAGCGGCGTAAAGCCAAGCAGAGCCAGCGTGCCCAGCGCGCCGGCCCCGGAAGACGAAAAGCCGACCTCCGCGCCCACCGGCAGCATGGAAAGCGCCAGCCAGCCCGGCCTGTAAGGCCGGTTCACGCTGCCATCCGCAGGGCGAAAATGCCGGAAGATGCACCACGCCGAGCACAGCGCGATCATGCCGCCCAGCGCAAGATAAAGCCATAGCGTGTCAGCTTCACTGCGCGCCATGCGCTTGAACACCATGCTGCCCAGCACCACGCCTGGAATGCCCGTAAGCAGCATCGCGCCCAGAACACGCCACTCCACATTTCTCCGCCAGATCTGCGCCGGAACCACCACCAGCTTCACCGCCGCGGAGTACGCAAGCGCCGTGCCCACCGCGGCCTCCACCGGCAGATGCAGAAACAGAATAAGCAGCGGCGCGATGATGGTGCCCGCGCCCACGCCGGTCATCGCAATCAGTGCGGCAATGGTGAAGCCTAGAAAAATTCCCATTGTGGTCCCGTGCGTTACGAGGTCTGCAGGTGAATGCCGCACTCAAGCTTGCGGCCGGACCAGCGCCCTGAGCGCGGATCGTTGGCGTCGAAGGGCAGGCTCGTGCACGGCTCGCACCCGATGCTCGTGTATCCCTTGTCGTAAAGCGGAAGCAGCGGAATCTCGTGCGCCCCGGCGTAGAGCCACACATCGCGCGTCGTCCACTCCGTCAGCGGACTCAGCTTGGCAAGCGTGTGCCCGCCCGGCAGCGTAAAGCTTTCTTCCTGCTTCAGATTCGCGCGCGACTTCGACTGCTGGCGGCGCAGCCCCGTGATCCATACGCTGTAAGGGGCAAGTGAGCGAAACAGCGGCTCCACCTTGCGCAGCGCGCAGCAGCGGTCAGGCGCGCTTTGGTGCAGAATCCCAAACTCGGATTCCTGCTCCGCAACCGTGCGCTCAGGCAGCACGTTCACCAGATTCAGATTCCACTCCGCCGCCATGCGATCGCGATACACCAGCGTCTCGGCAAAATGATAGCCCGTCTCCAGAAACAGCACCGGAACCTGCGGCAGCAGCGCGCGCACCATGTGCAACACCACAACATCCTCGGCCTGAAAGCTGCTTGTAACGCATACTTCCTGCGCCCCGGCTAGGCGCTCGCGCAGAAACTCCCGCGCCGCGCTTGCGCGTTCTTCAATCTCAACGGGCAACTGCATCGTCATCTTCGGAGTCTCCAGTGGGAATCGCTCCCAGTCGTTTAAGTTCGTTCAGAACTTCCTCGGTCTGCTCGCCTGCAAGTACGTGCGTCTCTGCCGCATCGGTATCCGGAACCGTCAGCAGCACCGGACCGGCGGCGTCACTCTCCGCCAGCACCACCGCGCCCAGATGCGCAATGGCCAGCATCTTCGCGCGCGCGTCACGAGCCCGCGTGCGCAGCACCAATACGTGCAAGCCCAGCAGCGTGCGCTCCAGATCCGCCGCAAGGTGCGGACGCGCGCCCAGCGAAATCAGCGCGCCTGCGGTCTGCGCAGATGTGGAATCGCTCTCCGCTGCGTCCGTGATGGCGCGAATCATGCCCGCGCCCGCGGTTGCGTTGTCCGCCGGATCGATCAGAATCAGGCTGCCGGTGGTGCGGCTCTCGCGATAGGTATCCGCCAGCAATGGGCGACTGGTCTCAATGACCACCTGACCGATGTCGTTGAGCGCAAGCTGCTCTGTCGAGCGCTCCTCCAGATGCTCCACATCGATGCGCGAACGAATCTCCACCACACGCGCGCGCACCGTTTGCGATGTATGCTTCAGCAGATACGTTCCGCCGGCGCGCAGTGGCGTCGAATGCATCCACACCACGGTCGCCTCAAAGCGCGTGGTCATCTGCGGAGGGGCGCTGACTGAAGCGATCATCTCGCCGCGGCTGATGTCTCTCTCGTCTTCAAGCGTCAGCACCACCGACTGCGGCGCGCGCGCCTCGTCCAGTTCGCCGTCCCACGTGGAGATCGACCGCACGCGCGTGCGAAAGCCGGATGGCAGCGCAACAACCTCGTCGCCGGGCCGCACCCTGCCCGCGGCAATCTGCCCCGCAAAGCCGCGAAAATCCTGGTGCGGACGCAGCACGCGCTGCACGGGAAAGCGCAGCCCGGCATGAGCGCGCTCAATGGCAAGCGGCACGGTCTCAAGCAATCCCAGCAGGCTCGGGCCGGAGTACCACGGCATGCGCTCGCTGCGATGCACAATGTTGTCGCCTTCCAGCGCGCTCACCGGAACAGCAATCAGCTCGGGAATCTCAAGCCGTTTTGCAAGCGCCTCCAGATCGCGGCGATGCTGCTCGAAGACCTGCTGCGAGAACTCCATCAGGTCCATCTTGTTGATGGCCGCAATCACGGTGGGAATGCCCAGCAGCGATGCGATGCAGGCGTGACGCCGCGTCTGGTCAAGAATGCCCTTGCGCGC
>JAJXXG010000399.1 GCA_021781255.1 Acidobacteriota bacterium | reverse complement strand
GATCTCCTACGGCCATACTTTTTCGCTTGAAGAAGTTCGCAAGGCTCTTAAGATCGAGACTCGCGCCATCTTCATGCAGGCCACAGAAACGTCGACAGGCGTCCGTCACTGTGTGCCCGCCATCGCCGAGCTCATCAAGTCTGCAAATAGCAATGCTCTGCTCGTTGTCGACGCCATCACCGGCCTCGGCACCACCCACTTCGATATGGACGGCTGGGGGGTAGACGTGCTGATTGGCGGCTCCCAGAAGGCGGTAATGATTCCGCCGGGGCTGGCCTATCTCGCCGTCAGCGACAAGGCGTGGGAAGCAATGGAGATTTCGTTGAATCCCCGCTACTATTTTGACCTCCGCAAGGAGCGCAAGAACGCGCATAAGGGCGAGTCGGCCTACACGCCTGCCGTGGCCCTCATTGCGGGACTCGGCGCTGCCCTTGATTACATCGCACAGCAGGGTGGCGGAGATCTGGCTGCCGGACGTGCCGCTCTGGTCGAGAACGCAGAGACCTGCGCCGAGATGACCCGCGCAGCCATTGCTGCCATGGGACTGAAGCTCTACGCGCCAGACGCTCCCGCAGCCGCAGTCACCGCAGTTCTTTCTCCCGAGGGCATAGATTCCGGCGTATTCGTCAAGGAGTTGAAGTCGCGCTTCGCCGCTGTCATCACCAACGGCCAGGGCGAGATGAAGGGGAAGATCTTCCGCATCGCCCACCTCGGCTTCTTTGACTACATGGACACAATCTCACTCATTGGCGCGCTCGAGCATATCGCCGTCTCCGTGCTCAAGCTGCCGGGCTTCCAGTTCGGCCAGGCCCTCACCGCCGCACAGAAGGTCTTCGCCGAGCGCGATCCGCAGGCTGCTGCAAAGCGTGAGTGTCAGTGTGGACGCGAAGTGAGTCATTGCGCACGGAAGACTGCCGCAGTTACTGCCTAAACAGTCGCGATGAGGGGCGGAGTCTCAGCTCCGCCCGCGCGACCTGCCTTGAAGGAGCAAGATGAAGATCATTCTCGCCGAGAAAGTTTCCCCTGCAACGCTCGCCGTTTTCAAGAGTGAGCCTGACTGGCAGGTGCTTACCCACGATCAGGTTCCTGATCTACCAGCGGCACTTGCCAATGCTGACGGATTGGTCGTGCGCTCCGCCGTGCAGGTGGACGATAAGCTGCTAGCCTTCGCGCCGCGTCTCCGCGTTATCGGGCGCGCCGGCGTAGGGGTCGATAATATCGACGCTGACGCAGCCACTCGCCGCGGCATCGTTGTCATGAACACTCCGGGCGCCAATGCCATCGCGGTTGCAGAACTGACTCTCGGTCTCATGATCGCGCTTGGACGCCAGATACCCAAAGCCAATGCCACCATGCACGCGGGCAAATGGGAAAAGAAATCGCTTCAGGGAGTAGAGCTGCGCGGCAAAACGTTAGGCATCCTCGGCCTTGGCCGCATCGGCCTTGAGGTGGCGCGGCGCGCCCGCAGCTTCGGCATGGAGATCATTGGCCACGATCCTTTCGTCTCCGCAGCCATCGCGCGCGAGAACCAGATCCGGCTCGTCAGCGTAGAGGAACTCTTCCGCGAGTCCGACTACCTCACGCTGCACGTCGGACTCACGCCGCAGACTGCCGGCATCATCAACGAAGCTTCCATCGCGACCATGAAGAAGGGCATCCGCATCATCAACTGCGCCCGCGGCGAACTGATCGTGGAAGAGGCGCTTGCTGAAGCTCTCAAGAGCGGCCAGGTAGGCGGCGCAGCGCTCGACGTCTTCCACAAGGAGCCGCTCAAGGACTCTGCATTTTTCGGACTCGAAAACGTCATCCTTACGCCACATATCGCTGGCTCTACCGCAGAGGCGCAGGAGGCCGTAGGCATCCAGATCGCCCTGCAGGTGCGCGAATATCTCAAGCTGGGAGTCGTGCAGAATGCCGTCAACATGCCCTCGCTCTCGCATGAGGAGTATCTGGAGCTCGAGCCTTACATCAAGATGGCCCAGCGTCTCGGCTCCTTCGTTGCACAGTTTCCCGAGGGGAACATCGAGAGTATCCACATCGCCTATAACGGCCGCATTGCAGACAGCAAGACGGAGCTGATTCGCAACAGCGCTATCGAAGGCGTTCTGGGGCACTCTGAAAACGTCAATCGCATCAACGCAGCCTCTGTCGCGATGGAACGCGGCATCCGCGTCCATGAGGATACGAAAGAAGCAGCCTCGGGTGGTGCAGGCAATGTAGTCAAACTCACCCTGCACACCCAGAACGCAGAGGTGACGGCGAGCGCAACAGTGCTGCACGGCAGCTCCGCGCGCCTGCTCAGCCTCGACGGCATCGACATCGAGGCGCCCCTTGAAGGCACGCTGCTGACCATCCACAACCAGGATGTCCCGGGCGTAATCGGGCGTATCGGCACCATCCTCGGAGAGCACCGCATCAATGTCGCCAACTTCGCTCTCGGCCGCTCTGACCGTAGCCATCGCGTTCCTCAGGGCACGGCGCTCGCTGTGGTTCAGATCGATGGAGAAGTGACGGATGCAGTCCTGAAAGCATTGCGCGGAGTGGATGCGATCTCGCAGGTGCGGCTCGTCAATCTCGGCGAAGAAGTAAAATAGCTGCTAGGGGATAAGCTACATGCCGCTTTACGAGTACCGCTGCAAGCAGTGTGGACATCAGTTTGAGAAGATTCAAAGCTTCAGCGCGGAAGACGAAAAAGAGTGCCCGCAGTGTCATGGAGAACTGGAGCGGCTCATCTCCGCTCCAGCTATCCAGTTCAAGGGCGCTGGCTGGTATGTGAACGACTATGCGGGTAAGAGCAGCGGGCCCAAATCTTCGTCAGGAGCGGCTGAAGGATCAAGCAGCAGTTCGGACAAAAGCTCGACGGCTACAGACAAACCCTCAGCACCTGCGAGCTCCACTCCCGCCTCCGCTAAGAGCGAATAGCGATTAGCGATTTCTTCAGGCTTTTGAACTCTTTCTTCCAGAGCTCTTCTTAGAAGAGCTCTTTTTTGCGCCCGAGCTTTTCCGAGCTGTGCCCTTTTTGGCTGTGCTCTTTTTCGAACTTGAATTCTTTTTCGCGGCAGACTTCTTCTTAGCTGAAGCACTCTTTTTAGGTGGGGGCGGCGCCTTCTTGCCTTCTGCCCGC
>JAJXXG010000523.1 GCA_021781255.1 Acidobacteriota bacterium | reverse complement strand
CGGAACCACCCTGGGCGTGAGATCACTCGCCGGCCTGTCGGCAGCCACCACCACCGAATAACGCCAGGTTTTATCGTCCGCCGGCGTCTCTTCCCTCGTCATGATCTGGAGGAATGGCTGGCCGCTCTCGCCGGCCTCGGCATAGAGCTCGACCTGCACCGCCGCGGGCTCAAGATCGCCGAGATCAAGATCCACCTGGAAGCGGTGTTCGCCCGCATCTGTCTCGACCAGCACCTCGTTAAAGCGAATCTTTGACCAGTGTTCGGCAAGCTGACGCCGCCAACCGAGCAGGACCTCGGCGGTCGCTTTACCGTCCGCACTTCGCCTGCGGTAGGCTTCGGCCAAGGGAACATAATATTTCCCGGTGTACTCCTGGACACAACGTGTGGCGGAAAACGCCGGCGTGAGGCAGGCCATGCTCTCACGGATGCGATTGATCCACGCCCCGGGCATGCCGTTCTCATCGCGGTTGTAGAACTCCGGAATTACCTCCTGTTCGAGGATCGCGTAGAGCTGTTCCGCCTCCGCCGCATCCCATGCGGGATCGTCGCCGTGTTCGCGCCCATCGCCCAGCGCCCAGCCCACTGCAGGCGTATAGGCCTCGGCCCACCAGCCGTCCAGCTCAGACAGATTCAGGCCGCCATTGACCAGCACCTTCATGCCGCTCGTGCCGCATGCCTCCCAGGGACGGCGCGGCGTGTTCAACCACACGTCTACCCCCTGCACCAGGTGCTCCGTCAGGCGCATATCGTAGTCGCTCAGGAAGACAACCTGCGAGCGAGCAGGAGTATGCCGGATGAAATCGACCCATTGCCGGATCATCTCCTGGCCTTCGCCGTCCTGCGGATGCGCTTTGCCTGCGATCACAAGCTGCACAGGACGCTGACTGTTGGTAAGAATGGCCAGCAACCTTGCGGGATCGCGCAGCAGCAGATTCGGGCGCTTGTAAGGCGCAAATCGGCGCGCAAACCCCAGCGTGAGCGTATCCGGGTCGAAGATTCTGGCGGCCAGACGCACCTCCTCCTCCGATGCGCCGTGGCCTGCGAACTGCCTGGCCAGCCTTGCACGAATGAAGTCGACCAGTTTTTTACGCAAGTCTGTGCGCATCTGCCAGAGGCGTGTATCGGGCACGCGGCGCATGTTTTCGCGAATCTGCTCCAGTTCGCCATCCCACCGGCTTTGACCGCAGGCCTCGGTCCAGAGCTGATCAGCCTCAGCCGCGTCCCAGATGGGTACGTGCACGCCATTGCTAACCGATCCGATCGGCACCTCGGCCTCGGGCCAGCGCGGGAAAATATCCTGAAAGAGCTGGCGGCTGACCTTGCCATGCAGGAGGCTGACCCCGTTGACGGCGCCGCTACCGCGCAGAGCCAGCAGGGCCATGCTGAACGGCTCGCCTGCATCCCCGGCATTTTTACGGCCCAAAGCCAGCAGATCCGGCATGGAAATGCGCAGGGCGTTGTGCGCGTACTCGCGGAAGTGCCGCTCCACCAGGTCCGGCGCGAAGCGGTCGAAACCGGCCGCCACCGGGGTGTGCGTAGTAAAGAGATTGCCGGCGCGAGTCACGGCCAGCGCGGCATCGAAAGAGATCTGCGCCTCTTCCATGTAATCCCGCGCCCGTTCGAGCACGGCAAAGGCAGCGTGACCCTCATTGAGATGGCAGACTCCGGGCCGGATGCCCAGCGCGCGCAACAACCGCCATCCGGCGATTCCGAGCACCTTTTCCTGGTTGATGCGCATCTCCGGCCCGCCGCCATAAAGCTCGCTGGTAATGCCGCGGTATTCCGGCAGGTTTGCGGGGTCGTTGGTATCGAGCAAATACAGTCTTGCGCGGCCGGCCTCCACCTGCCAGGCGCGCACCCATAACCGGAATCCGGGCAGATCCAAGGCGATGCGCAGCCACTCGCCATTGGCCTGCCGGACCGGCCGAATCGGCAACTGCCCCGGATCGTTGAAGGGGTACAGCGCCTGTTGCCGGCCATCCGCATCGATGCGCTGGCGGAAGTAGCCCACCTGGTAAAGCAGGCTCACTCCCACCACCGGTACGCCAAGATCGCTGGCGGCCTTGAGCTGATCGCCTGCCACGTTGCCCAGGCCGCCGGAGTAGATCGGCAGCGCATCGTTGAGCATGAACTCCATGCTGAAATAGGCAACCCCGGGAAACCGCTGCGCGCTGAAGGTGCGCTCAAACCAGCTCTCCGTCTGCTGACGCCTGCGCCGCCTTGCGATCACTTCCTCGATGGTTTCAAGAAATTCCGGGTCAGCGACCAGGGCATTCAGCTTTTCTTTCGAGACGGTCTGAAGCATCGCCCATGGATTGCGCGTAAGCTCCCACAGTTCGGGATCGAGCCGGCTCCAGAGATCGTCCGCGGCATGGTTCCACGACCAGCGCATATCAAGGGCGATTTCAGTCAAGGCGTCAATTACGGAACCAGGCGATGAAAACTCCGATTGCACGGAAACTCCATTCAGGGTGGCGTTGCACTGCTAAGTAATGAAGATGGGATTCCCGACGATATGGTTGCTAAGAACCCTGCGATTGCACCCGAACCAGCCACCGGTCCGAAGCAGACCTTCGCCGCCACCGAAGGTCTTGGTCTGGAAAAGCATAGGAATTCAGGGTGTGCGTCGCGTTGCGCCACGGAAACGGCAGAACGCTTTCTGCGCATGCCAGCTTTGGCGGCTTCTCTGCGTCAATCTGCGCATGATCCAGGTGGTCCGCCTGGGAAAAGGTTCCACAAGTAAGTGTCTGTACATTGACCGGGGGGGCGCATAAGATTGCTGCCCTTCTGTGATCGCTCCCTGCCGCCCAGGTTTGCTACCGCCGCGGGTTCTGGTCTGCGACAGCAGATTTACCCATCATGCGCAGATACTCCCGCGTGAGCATGGCCTGAAGCCGCTCGGTTACGGAGGGATCGCAGGCAACCTCCATGGAGCGGCAGCGATCGATGGCGGCGCGCAGATCGCGCAGAAATGCCACGCAGGCCGGACAACCCTCAATGTGGGTCCGCATCTTGTCACAGGTATCGGGTTTCAACTGGCCATCAAGATACTCCGAGAGACTGGCAAAGAGCTCACGGCACTCCTGCGGCCGCCGAACAGCCGCGCGGGGCCTGGACCGAAGC
>JAJXXG010000436.1 GCA_021781255.1 Acidobacteriota bacterium | reverse complement strand
CCGATCTAAGCTGCGCCCAAGCTGGAAGCGCTGCTGCGCACGCACAAGATTCGCGCCATCGCAATCGGCAATGGAACAGCCTCACGCGAGACGGATGCTTTTGTGCGCGGCTTTCTGCGCGACAAGGGCATCCAGGATATTTTCCCGGTGACGGTGAGCGAGTCGGGCGCCAGCGTCTACTCTGCGTCAGACGTTGCGCGGCAGGAGTTCCCCGATCTCGATCTGACGGTGCGCGGCGCCATCTCCATTGCGCGCCGGCTTCAGGACCCTCTTTCAGAATTGGTCAAGGTCGATCCCAAGTCCATCGGCGTGGGCCAGTACCAGCACGACGTGGATCAGCGCCAGTTGGCCGACTCGCTGGAGGATGTAGTCGAGAGCTGCGTCAACAAGGTTGGCGCGGACCTGAACACATCCTCATGGACTCTGCTGCGCCATGTGGCGGGCATTACCGAGCGCAGCGCCCTGAACATCGTGAGCTATCGCAACGAGAAGGGCAGCTTTCGCTCACGCATGCAGTTGCTGGAGGTGCCAGGCATCGGGCCCAAAACGTTTGAGCAGGCAGCAGGCTTTTTGCGCATCCGGAACGGCGACAACCCGCTGGACATGACTGCAGTGCATCCGGAGTCGTATCCGGTGGTGGAACAGATTGCGCATTCGCTCGAGACCTCTGTGAGCGAAATCATCCGGCAGCCGCAATTGCTTGAGCAGGTGGACGCGCGCCAACTCTCCGCCGGCGCCTTCACGCTCAATGACATTCTGTCTGAACTGCGCAAGCCGGGACGCGACCCGCGCGACAAGTTTGTCGCACCCAGCTTCAGCGAAGAGGTTCGCGCGATTGCCGATGTGCAGGCGGGGATGGTGCTTGAGGGTGTGGTCTCGAATGTGACGAAGTTCGGCGCGTTTGTCGATATCGGCGTTCATCAGGACGGGCTGGTGCACATCAGCGAGCTGTCCAGCCACTTCATCAAGGATCCGTCGGAAGCGGTGAAGACGGGCCAGATTGTCAAGGTCATGGTGCTCAACGTGGACGCGAAGGCAAAGCGCATCGCGTTGTCGATCAAGGCACTCTCTGCACCGGCGCCACGCCCGGCTGCGAAGTCGGCAGCCAGGCCCGCGCCAAAGCCGGAAGCAACTCTGGATGAAAAGCTCATTGCGCTTTCGATGAAGTGGAAGGTGCAGTAGAGATGCAGTAATTGCGCCTGCCGCTTGATGAGGATGTTTTGTATTCCTCAACCGCCCAGGTCAACCAGCTCAACGTGCCCGACGGGGCGGCCCAGGAAGCGCGAGCCGAGCCGCTCAAACTTCTCCACCGAATCTGTTGCGAAGCAGTGAATTTCAGTGGGCGGGGCAGTCCCTTCGGCTGGCGGCGCGGCGCGCCCGTTGAAAAGATGCGCGGCCGCTTCGGCGGCTGCCTCGGCGGAATCGATCACTCTCATGCCTGCCGGCACAGCGCGCTCGATGAGCGGCCGCAGCAGTGGGTAATGTGTGCAGCCGAGGACCAGGGTGTCTGCGTGAAGGCCCTGCGCGGCTGCTTCGGCGTTCAGCTCGCGCAGATAGATGTCGATGACCTCGGCCGTGACAGGATGGTTGACCCAGTCCTCCTCTACCAGCGGAACGAGAAGGGGGCATGCCTTCTCAAGTGCGCGCATTCCCTGTGCATGGCAGGCTGCGGCGTAGGCGTGGCTCTGCACGGTGGCGTCGGTGGCAATCACCAGCACGTCTCCGGTGCGCGAAGCGGCGCGGGCAGCAGCAGCGCCCGGTTCAATGACGCCCAGCACGGGAACGGGGACGGCCTGCTGGATGGCGTCGAGGGCCAGCGCGCTGGCGGTGTTGCAGGCGATGACCAGGAACTCCGCGCCCTGCTCGCGAACGAGGAACTGCGCGCTTTCGACTGCGTAGCGGGCAATGGTCCGGCGGGATTTGGAGCCGTAGGGCAGGCGGGCAGTGTCGCCGAGAAAGGCGAAGCGTGCGCGTGGCAGCCGGTCAACCAGCGCGCGCAGCACGGTGAGCCCGCCAAAACCGGAATCAAAGACTCCAATGGTGGGAGCGGGAGTCGCAGAGTTGCTCACGGATTGGTTCCCCCGGTTGGGACAGCGTTTGCTGTCAGATAGGTGCGTGTGAGGTCGGCATGGCCAGCGAGGGTCTCGCGCTGCTGGCCATCCACCAGAAACCGGACCTGGGTGATGCGAGGGAAGTTGGCGCGCAGGGTAGCGCAGATGGAGAGCACGGTGAGCGTTTCGGTCTCCAGACCCGATGGATGGCTTCCTGCAAAGGCGCCGGTCAGGTTCACGACGGCTAGTTGCGCGTCGGGACTTTGAGGGTCTTTGGGGCCAGTGGCCGGCAGTAGAAAAACCTGGGCCACTCCGGCGGCCCCGCCCGGAACAGGATGGGCAGAGTCAGGGGCTGCATAAAGGTCCAGCAGCTTGCCCGCCAGAACGCGGGCACGGGCGCTGGGATCCTGGGGCAGGGGCAGGGAATGAGCCTGGGCGAGCAGGGAGCCGTCGGCATCATTGGCGGCCACCAGCGTAGCCTGCTCTGCGGGCGCCACTTCAGGCGCATGCGTCGGAGCCGAGTCCTCACCGGCCAACAGGCGCTTGTGGGCTCGCTCGCGCAGTTGCCACAGCACCACGCCCATGGCGAGCGAGGCCACCAGCAGAACGATGACGAGCACCTTCTGGTAGCGGGGGATCACGGCTGGTGTGCCTCCGTGCGGAACTCCAATACTGCGGCGGCCACTGCGCCTGCGATGCGGGACTGGTAGGCAGGGTCGTCCGGCTCGGCGGTTATCTGGTTGTCTGACCCACGCTCCGGTGCAATTTCAACGGAGGCTGCGGGGCATGTCATGCTGTCGACCGCGGGCAGTGTAGTGCGATCGAGGGTCACGTTGACGCCGGCGTGAAGCAGGGCAGAGTTGAGCACCCCGGCCAGCGCCAGGCTGCGCGTGACCGACGCGGCCTGCGCGGTTTTCCAGGGGGCAAAGGGCGTGGGCTGCGCGGGCGCAAGGGAGGAAACAAACAGGTGAACGCCCGAGCCGCTTTCTGATGCGTGGATGCTGAGGCAGACCTGTGCGGCGGCGTGGTTTGCAATCGCGGCGCGCCGATCTGGTTCAATGGTCGCGTCGGATTCGCGTGTGGTGACGACTGCGATGCCGCGTGCGGCCAGCAGAGAGCGCAATCTGACACTCAGAGCAAGGGTGGCGGCCTTTTCCGGCTGGCCGCTGGCAAGCCGTCCGCCGGGGTCGCTGCCGCCGTGGGCGGCGTCCAGCACCACCACGAAACGGCTCGCGGGCGCGCCCTGAGCCTGCTGCGCGGCGGCCGGCGTAGCCGCCAGTCCGGCTGCCGCCAGAGCCGCGAGCGCGCGTTTACTCCAGTGCATAGATGGTCATGCCGCTGAGCAGCTTGGGAAAGAAGTCGGTGGATTTTTGCGGCATGACGGAACCGGCAAAGGCCACCTCTTTGAGCTGCTCCATGGTGACGGGGTTGGTGAGGAACGTGATATTGGCCTCGCCGCGGCGCGCCTGGTCCACGGCCTCGGTGGCGTCGCGCAGGTAGCGGATGTTGGTCTGTTCGCGGACTTTTTCCGCGTCGAGTCCCAGCAGCCGGTCGAGCACGATGGTGTGCAGATGGCTCAGGTCCAGCTTGCGCTGATGCTCAGGCAGGCCAGCCAGCGCCGCAGCCGCTTCTTCCGGCCTGGAGCGCAGCAGAAGTGCCCCGCTGCGCGTGACCGCAACAAATGCTGTGCCTTGCTGTGCCTTCAGCTTGTCGATGTACACCGAAGCGTCTGCGACGGGCAGCGCTTCGACCGAGAAGAACTCCTCCGCGGCGCGGGCAAAGGCTGCGGGGTCGAAGCCCTCAAGGCTGTGGACCACGCGATGGGTGGGCAGAATGACCAGGCCATCGGAATCCATATTGACGAAGGTCATCATGACCGCCGCTTCAGGGTAGGCGGGCTGGGGCAGCTGGCTCGTGCTGTGCTCGGCGCTGGCAACGGCCGCCGGCGCATGCTCCCTGGAGTAGTTCAACGCCGTCTCGTAGCGGTGGTGACCGTCTGCGATGATGAGCTTTTTGTCGGCCATGGCGGAGGCGAGCAGGCGGATGGCCGCCGGGTCGCTGACCCGCCAGATGCGGTGCAGCACACCATACTCGTCGGTGACTTCCGCTTCCGCGGGACCGGCGCCGTCATACAAAATCTTCTCCACGCTTCCGGCCGGATCAGAGTAGAGCATGAAGATCTGGCCGAAGTGGGCGCGCGTTGCCTTCAGCAGGTTGAGGCGGTCGCTCTTGGGCTTGGAGAGCGTGTACTCATGCCGGAAGATTACCTGCTCGGCGTAGTCGTGGAGCTTCCCCAGGGCGATAAAGCCACGGCGTTCCTTCACGACGTCAGTTCCCGGCACCTTGAAGCGCTGCGCATAGGCGAAGATGCAGGGATCCTTCTCCTGGACCAGCACGCCCTGTTCGCGCCAGGCACTGAAATCGCGCGCGGCCCTCGAGTAGACGGTTTCGCCCCGCTCTGCGTCAAATAGTTCAGGCAGGCCAAGGATGATGCGGACCAGGTTGTACGGGCTGCGCTGGTAGTAAGCCTGCTGCATGGCCGGAGAAATCTTGTCGTAGGGCTGGGTGACAACGTCGTCCAGCCGGACTGCGGAAGGATTGTAGCGCCAGGCGCGAAATGGATAGATGGTGGCCATGCGGATGGTCGTGCTCCCCGTTGAAACGGTGGAATTTGCGTCCAGTTGCCCCCTATAATTCGTGCCGGGGGCACTGCGCGCTCAGGTCCGATTGTATCGCAGCGCCGCTGACCGGACCGGCATCGGCCATGCTGAAAACAGGAATGCACGGGGCGCGCGGAGCGGGGAAGCCACACCACAAACCGTGCTAATATCGGCTTCTATTCCCTGGTGCAGCGGCATGAGGACGCTTTCCATTCGTCGCAGGACACAAAGCAGGCATGGCCTGAGGTGGCTGCTCGGCCGCAGCCTGTGTGTTTGCACACTGGCAACCGGCCTCTGCGCTGCCCCTGCGATGGCGCAGGACAATCCGCTGGACAAGGTGCATGTGACGCCGC
The DNA here is from genome assembly GCA_021781255.1 of Acidobacteriota bacterium. The sequence goes on along the minus strand of JAJXXG010000436.1, from coordinate 7,603 downwards.
CTCCGGCCTCCGAGCCAGCCAAGGGAGCGCCCGCAGGAGCCGAAGGGGCGCCTCTCACGGGAACGGCGGCACTCAAGGCGCGTCCCGGCTCCCTCATCCGCATGAATGTGGACATGGTTCTGATTCCAGTTACGGTGACCGATCCCATGAACCGGCTGGTCACAGGCTTGGAACAGGATGACTTCCAGATTTTCGAGAACAATTCGAATCAGAAGATACGCTCGTTCGCCAGCGAGGACGCGCCGGTTTCCATCGGTATCATCTTTGACCTATCCGGCTCCATGACTTCGAAACTGCTCCGCGCCAAGGCGTCGATCCTTCAGTTCATCAAGACAGCTAATCCCGAAGATGAGTTCTTTGTGATTGGGTTCAACGACCGGCCTGAGCTGATCGAGGACTTCACCAGCTCGGTTGAGGATATCCAGGCCCGCCTGGCCACGGTGCACAGCGGTCACCGCACGGCTCTTCTAGACGCTATCTATTTCGGCATGAAAAAGATGCAGCAGGCAAGGCACCAGCGCAAGGCGCTGCTCGTGGTTTCAGATGGCGGTGACAACCGCTCCCGTTACACCGAGGGCGAGGTGCGGTCCCAGGTGCGCGAGTCCGACGTGGAGATCTATGCGATCGGCATTTTCGACCCCTATGCCCCCACTCCTGAGGAGCGTACCGGCCCCCAGTTGCTGGATGAAGTGAGCACGGAGACGGGCGGGCGGCTGTTTCGAGTCGATGATCTGTCTGAGATGAGCGACATCGCGGAGAAGATTTCCACCGAGTTGCGCAACCAATATGTGATTGGTTACACCCCCAAAGACCTGACCCGCGACGGCAAGTGGCGTAAAGTGAAGGTGAAGCTCAGTCCTCCGTCGGGACTGCCACCGCTCACCGTTCATGCTCGTACGGGCTACTATGCGCCTTTGCAATAATTTGGTTTTTGCCATTCTGCTTTTCGCAACGGCGCTGCCGCTCTGGGGGCAACAAGCTCCAGCCAATGCTGCGCCCGGCCAGGCGCCTTCGTTGACCGAAGACCGCGACCCGGTGCGCTCGCCTGACACGGAGGCTCCCGAGACCGCAGCCGGAGCGCCGTTGCGGAAAGAAGGCGAGGGGTACGTTCTTCGCACCGACGTGGAAGAAGTGGTGCTGAACGCCACGGTGCTTGAAGGCAATCGCATTGTCCAGGATCTGAAGAAGGATAACTTTCAGGTTTTTGAGGACGGCGTCAAGCAGAACATCATCAGCTTCCAATACACTGATCTGCCGGTTTCCATTGCGCTGGTCGTGGATAATTCGGGCTCGATGTCCAAGAAGCGTCCGGCGGTGAACAAGAGCACGCTGGACCTGATTGCCGCCTCCAACCCGCAGGACGAAGCCTTTGTGGTGAACTTCTCCGACGAGGCCTACATCGACCAGGACTTCACCTCGGACGTGAACAAGCTGCGCGACGGCCTGTCGCACATCGAGTCCCGCGGAGGCACCGCGCTCTACGATGCCGTGGTGGCCTCGGCGGACAAGCTGGTGGCAGACGCCAAGCGGCCCAAGCAGGTGCTCATCCTGATCACAGACGGCGTGGACAACGCCTCCACGCTCACGCTGGAGCAGACCATCCGCCGTGTTCAGCAACTCTCCGGGCCGGTCATCTACTCCATCGGGCTGCTGTTTGGCGACGACATGAGCCGCGCCGAGGTGCGGCACGCACGTCGCGCGCTGGAGATGCTTTCCACAGAGACCGGCGGTATTGCTTATTTTCCCCGGTCCATGGAGCAGGTGGATCAGATCGCCGCCGAGGTGGCGAGGGACATTCGCAGCCAATATACCATTGGCTACCACTCCACCAAGCCAAGCACGGAGCCGGGCTTCCGCCGCGTGCTGCTGACCGCCGAGGCGCCGGGAATGGGCAAGCTCAATGTGCGTACCCGCACTGGGTATTTCCCGGTAGTCCGCGCGCCCAGAAAGAATGGCGCAGCCGCCGCGAAGTAACGCCGGGCGCACGCGCGGTAAGCTGGTAGATGTAACCCCGAACCCAGGAGCATCAACTTTCCATGTCCCAATACAGATACTCGACCCTCGCTGTGCATGCCGGGCAACACCCGGACCCACTGACGGGCGCGGTGAATGTGCCTGTTTATCTTTCCTCGACCTTTGAACTGACCGGCATTGGAACGGACAAAGGCTGGGACTACTCGCGCGCCGGCAATCCCACGCGAGACCGGCTGGAGGCGGCGCTTACCGCACTGGAAGGCGGCACGAGCGGCCATGCCTTCGCCAGCGGCATGGCGGCGATTTCCGCACTGGTGACGATGCTGCGCGCCGGCGACCACCTGCTGTGCTCGCACAATGTCTATGCAGGCACCGTGCGGCTGTTCAACCAGATCGTGAGCCACTACGGGATCGACATCGAGTATGTGGACACGAGCAACCTGGACGCGGTGGCTGCGGCCATCCGGCCCAGCACGAAGTTGATCCACATCGAGACGCCGAGCAATCCGCTCATGGTGCTCAGCGACATCGCCGCCATCAGCGAGATTGCCCACGCAAAGAGCGTGGAAGTAAGCGTGGACAACACCTTCATGTCGCCGGTGTTGCAGAGCCCGCTGGCGCTTGGCGCGGACATCGTGATGCACTCCACCACGAAATATCTGAATGGCCACTCGGACGGCATCGGCGGAGCGCTGATCGGGTCGAAGCCGGAGCACAAGGAGCGCTTTCTGCTGGTGCAGAAGGCGGTAGGCGCGATTCTTTCGCCCTTCGAGTGCTACCTGGTGCTGCGCGGCATCAAGACCATGCCTCTCCGGATCAAGCAGCACGAGGAAAACGGCCGGGCGGTTGCGGAGTATCTCTCCACGCACCCCAAGGTGAGCCGGCTGGCCTATCCGGGGCTGAAGAGCCACCCGCAATATGAGTTGGCCGTGAAGCAGCAGAAGGGCTTCGGCTCCATGCTGAGCTTTGATATCGGTACGCGCGACGGGGCGGGGCGCTTTATGGCAGCGATGAAGATTTTCCTGAACGCCGAGTCGCTGGGTGGGGTCGAGTCGCTGGCGTCGCACTCGGCCACCACCACCCATGCGGCCCTGAGCGATGCGGAGCGGGAAGCCGCCGGCATCACGCAGGGAACGATCCGGCTCTCCATCGGCATCGAGGACAAGGAAGACCTGATCGCCGACCTGGATCAGGCCCTGGCCGCAGTGTAATGGCAAGTCATGCGTGAAGCCCTTCTGCTGCTCGGCATCGATACTTGCGGGCCGTCCGGCTCCGTCGCTCTTGGGCGGCTGACCGGGCAGCGCGTGGAGATACTCGGCCAGGTCGAGCTTGCCGGGCGCACCTATTCCTCCACGCTTGTGGCGGCCGTGGGCGAGTTGCTGGCCCGCAATGGCGCGGAGGTAAAGCAACTGGGGGCTATTGTGGCCGTGCATGGGCCGGGCAGCTTTACGGGCGTCCGCGTGGGACTGAGCGTGGCAAAGGGGCTGGCCGAGGCCGCAGGGATTCCGGTTGTGGCCGTCTCGCGGCTGGAACTGCTGGCCTGGAAGGCTCAGACCCCGTCAGCGGCGCTCGATGCGCATCGCCACGAGGTGTTTCTGCATCTGGGAAGACTTGGCGCAGAGCCGCAGGAGTTGCTGGCAGGCGCCGCGGAGCTTGCAGGAATCCACCTTCCGCACACGCCGGTTGCGGTGTGCGATGAGGGCGCGGCTGCGCTTCTCGCCGCAGCCTGGCCGGGCGCCGGACTGGTCCGGGTACCGGCGCCCACAGCGGCGGATGCGCTGGCGCTTGCGACGCCGCTGATACTGGAAGGGCAGTTTGCAGACCCGGCGCTGCTGGATGGGCACTACCTGCGCCGTTCCGATGCGGAGATCTTCGGCGAACATGCCGGTCAGGGACCGCGGCGCGCATGAGCCGCAACGCGCCGGTAGCCCGTATTCGTCGCATGACGCCGGCGGACCTCGACCGGGTCATCGAGATTGCTGCGAGTTTGAGCCAGGCTCCGCACTGGCCGCGCGAGGTCTACATGGCCGCGCTCGGCGCGGAATTGGCGCCGAGGCGCATCGCACTGGTGGTCGAGGATGCGGCGAGCGGTGTCGTTGCCGGTTTCGCGGTGGCCTGGCTTACGCCGCCCGAGGCCGAGTTGGAAACGATTGCCGTGGCAGCCGGATTTCAGCGACGAGGACTGGCGCGCCAACTGTTTCAGGCGCTGGCCGGGGCGCTCCGCCAGGAGCGGGTAAGCGTGACACTGCTGGAGGTGCGCGCGTCTAATACACAGGCACAGGCGCTCTATCGCGCTCTCGGATTTGAGGTGGCCGGTCGCCGACCGCGCTACTACGCTGATCCGGTTGAGGATGCGGTTCTGATGTGTCTCGCACTGATGTGACCTGGCGCAAGCCGGCCGAGGGCCCCTTATGGTGATGGACGTCACGCTTGTCAGGCCAAATCGCCAAAATCCACAGCTCCAAACTATTTTTAGGCGTCTTCCCGCTTGCCGTCTGGCAGGCGGTGGAGATATATGTAAGTGTTCTGACACCCACGGAGGTGCTTGATGGATGAGATAAAAGATTCCACGCTGAGCGAAGAGATTGATCGCCTGCATTCCGAACACAGTCGATACGCTCAGCGTTTGGAAGAACTGCTTCAGAAGCCCTATCTCTCCGAGGATGAGCAACTCGAAGAGGTGCGCCTGAAGAAGCTGAAGCTGCATGCCAAGGACCTGATCTTCGCTCTGGAACACCGCGCTGCCGCGGTAGCGTAGAGCACCCTCAGGCAACTGGCTGAAGCGGGTGATTGGTGGAACGGCGGTCTGAACCGCTCTGAAGGGCGGGCGTGTCTATATCCGAACGCCCGCTGCCCGTGATTGAACCGTATAATCGTTGGGGACTATGGTTCGCGACGGTTACATTTACGGTTTGAGTCTGCTGGCGGTGGCTGGGGTGGTGGCGTGGGCCACGCACGGCTGGGTGTGGGCAATTGTGCCGGTGCTCCTGGCGGTGTTCTTCCTGTGGTTTTTCCGCGATCCTCGGCGGGAGATTCCCACGGGCGAGGGGTTGATTGTGTCACCCGGCGACGGTCTGGTGACGGAGACCGTTACGCTTGCCACGCCGGACGGCCCTCGGCAGCGCATCAGCATTTTCCTCAGCGTATTTGACGTGCATGTGAACCGCTCGCCCATCGGCGGCGTTCTTACGTTGGTTCGCTATCAAAAGGGTCTCTATCTGAACGCGATGAACCCGGCCTCCGCAGACCGCAACGAGCAGAACGTTGTGACGGTCCGGGGCCAGGGAATCGAGGTTACCTTCAAGCAGATCGCCGGCCTGCTGGCGAGGCGCATTGTGTTCAACTTTCGCGAGGGCGACAGTGTGGCGCGAGGACAACGGGTGGGTCTCATCAAGTTCGGTTCGCGGGTGGATGTGCTGCTGCCTGCGGAGGCCGAGCTGCGCGTGAAGACGGGCCAGCGGGTGCGCGGCGGCGCGAGCATTCTGGCGGCCATGCCCGGGGGAAAGCGCGCGTGAGCCGCCCTGATTCCACGCAGGCCAAAGCCGATGCGCGCGCCAGGCTGCGCCGCGGCATGTTTCTGCTGCCGTCGCTGTTTACGGCGGGCAACATCGGCGCGGGCTACTTCTCGATTACCCAGACGATTGCTGCGATCAGCGGCAACGCGGAAGTGCATCTGGACTGGGCGGCGATCGCCATTCTGCTCGCCATCCCGCTTGACGCGCTGGATGGGCGCATTGCCCGCATGACCAACACATGCAGCGATTTCGGCAAGGAACTGGATTCGCTGGCCGATGTGATTACCTTCGGCGTGGCGCCCAGCCTGCTGGCCTTTATCTGGGGATTTCATTTTCTGCCCGACTCGATCAATGCTCAACTGCGGCAGCACCTGATGCAGGCGGGAGCCTTCTTCTGTTTTCTTTACCTCATAGGCGGCGCTTCGCGACTGGCGCGGTTCAATATCAGCCACGACGCGCAGCCGCGCAACCCGGGGCGGCCGGATCGCAAATACTTCGTGGGCATGCCGATTCCCGCAGCGGCGGGCCTGCTGGCGTCCACGGTGCATCTCTGCTACGGCATCCCAGTGCAGGCGTGGTGGATTGCCATTCCCTGGCTCATCCTGGTTGGTCTTACGGGCTTCCTGATGGTCAGCACCTGGCGATTCTGGTCCGGCAAGGAAATCAATCTCGCGGGCAAGCATCCCTTTCAACTGCTGCTGCTGATTGCCATTGTGTTGTATGCCATCATGCGCTATTCGCAGGTGGTGCTGTTTGCGGTTGCGCTAGTTTACATGTTCTCCGGTATCTGGGCCCGGGCGGCATACTCATGGTCGCGCAGGCGGCGTCGCAGACCCGCCGACATGTCCGAGACGCACGCACCGGAGCCGGGTCCGATGAGGCCGTCATAGTTTTTCCAGAAAAAAGAAGAAGGATACCTGTGTACAAGATTGCCATTGCCGGCGCCTCCACCCTGGTGGGCAAGGAGTTGAAGGAAGCGCTTTCCGATTCGCCGCTCGCGGCGGCCACCTTTGTGTTGCTGGACGAGGAAAATGCGCTGGGCCAGTTGGACCAGGTGGGCGACGAAGTAACCTTTGTGCAAGCCATCGGCGCGGATGCATTCGATCATGTGGACTTCACGTTCTTTTGCGGCGCCGAGGAGCTGACCCGCAAGCACTGGAAGCAGGCGCTCCGAGCGGGCTCCACGGTGCTGGACCTCTCCGGCGGGCTGGACCAGGAGGCGGGCGTGCTGGTGCGGGCTCCGTGGATTGGCTCGGATGCGGGCAGCGCCGACCTGTTTACGCCCGCGGTGGTTCCGGCTCACTCTGCCGCGCTGGCTCTGGCGCTGGTGATGGACCGCCTGCAGCAGGCCGCGCCGCTGCGCATGGCGGCTGCTACGCTGCTGCTGCCCGCCAGCGAGTTTGGACGAGGGGCCATGGACGAACTGCACCAGCAGACGGTGAGCCTGCTCAGCTTCCAGGGAATGCCGCGGGCCTTCTACGACGCGCAGGCGGCCTATAATCTGCTCTCCGGGCTAGGCGAGAGCGCCACTGCGAATCTGGGCGCTGTGGAAGCGCGGGTTCGCCGTCACCTGGCGGCATTGGCCGGCAAGCGCTGGCCCTCGCTGGCCCTGCAGACGATTCACGCGCCGGTCTTTCACGGTCATACATTTTCAGCGTTCGTCGAGCTGGAAAGGCCGGTGGAAATCTCTGCGCTGGAAGAGGCCTTGAGCGGCGACCATCTGGACCTGGTGCTGGAAGATACGGATTCGCCCTCAAACCTGGCAGCCACCGGGCAGAATGACGTGTTGATCCGGCTGCGCACGGAGCCGGGCGGACGCAACCCGGCTGAGACTTCAAGGCTGTGGTTGTGGGCTGCGTCAGACAATCTGCGCCTCTACGCGCAGAATGCCGTGGAGTGCGCCATGGACCTGCGCCGGTTGCGGCCGCAGGGAGCTGTGCAGTAGATCTCGCCATGGCGGTGCCGCGCCATCAGTGCGCTCCGCAGCGGAACCATACCTGCTCGATGTAGCTGTCGGTCATGCCGGCGATGTAGTCGGCTACTGTGCGGGCCAGGCCCTCAGCGGGAATATCGGCGCGGTGGTCTTCAGGCAGGAGGCCCGGGTCGGCCACAAG